>JBJMQN010000033.1:0-14081 GCA_045802665.1 Myxococcaceae bacterium
CGGCTTCGCGCACGGGTTCTGCGTCACGTCGCAGTCAGCGGACTTCCTCTACAAGTGCACCGCGCTCTACTCGCCGCCGCATGAACGCGGCATCGCGTGGAACGATCCGGACCTCGGCATCCCATGGCCCGTGAAGCAGCCCCTGCTCTCGAAGAAGGATGCGGCCGCGCCGAGGCTGAAGGACGCGCCGCTGCTGCCCGAGTACGCCGCCGGTTCTGCCACGCGCGCGACCGGGTAGCCGGAACGACACTCGCCCCTCTCACGCGAGGCGGCGAGCGGGAATTCCGCAACGGCCAACAGCGGGGACGCCTCGGCGACTCACTGCTTCGCGGCCGCGACGGTGATCGCGTACGGGGTCCCCCAGCTGACCGGCTTCACGTCCTCGCGCGTGGCGCCGAGCGCGGTTCCCACCTGCTGGGCCTCCGCTTCAAAACCGGGAGCGAAGAAGATCTCCGTGCGCGCGTGGGGCGAGCCCGCCTTGCCCTGATGGGCCGCGGGATACCCGGCCGCCTCGAGCGTCTTCGCGATCGCGTTCGCCGAAGCTCCCGCGCCCGCATCGAGGAGATCCACTCGGGCCATGGCGGGAATGAGCTGCACCTGTGCGCGCTGCTGCTCGGCCGAAAAAACGACGAGCACCCACTGCCCATCCTCTGACCAGTACACGTCCGCGGCGCCCTCCGATTCGTACTTCGCGCGATCCTGATGGGTCGGCCGCCGCCCCTTCGCCGGGATGGTCCAGACAGTCTCGCCGGCCGGGACCTCGAATCCGGTCTCGGTGGGCTTCACGCCTTTACCACTCGCCTGAACGACCCCGCCGGAAGCGCCCGTCCGAGACGCCTTCGCCTCGGTGACCGGATGCTTCTTCTTCCACGCGGCCACCTTCGCTTCGTACTCCTTCGACTGGGCCTGCTGTTCCTTCCGGCACTCGCTGGCGCTCTGCGCGCCGTCCTCCGAGCTATCGCCGGTCATGCAGTTGTTGGACGTGTACGTGAACGTCTCGACCTTGCCGCCGTTGCCGAGATCGATCGTCTCGAACGTGTACGCCGTCGACGAAGCGTCCACCAACGCCTCATCCTCCACGGCGAAGTACCGTCCGTCCTTGCTGCGATTCACGGTCACGTCCGCCAGCGCCGCACTCGATAGCAGCAACAACGCACCAGGCCACAAACGCATCGCATCCCCCTCCAGAAGAGCGTCCCGCGCCTATCTTAGCCCCGGGGTTCCCCTTCTCTTCAGAGTGAAATATTGGGTCTCTCCCCTTACGTTCGAACGGGATTGTCTCCCCAAGACTCCATGGCCGACTCCAACGCGCTCCGAATGCAGCCGCCTTCTGACTTCACCCCCGGCATCGACGGGTTCACCTTCGCGGATCTCTACGCCGCCGCCGGGCTCCAGCGCCTGACCGAACGGTTCTTCGCTCAGGTGGAGAAGGACGAGCCCTCGCTCGCTCAGTCGTTCGCCGCGTACAAGAAGAACCGCGGTGAGGGCCTGGCCGGTCCTCAAGAGTCCGAGCTTCTCGTCCGCATGGGGCGCCATCTCTCCGCGTTCGTCGGAAAGCTGTTCCGCGTCGAGGAGAACCAGAAGGCGCTCGCGGAGACGCTCACGAGTCAGCTCCCGCTGTTCGAGTTCAAGCGCGAGTTCATCACCCGTCGCGTCTACAAGAAGGGTGCGCCGGATCGGCCGGGGGCTCGCGAGTTTCACGAGCTGGATAAGCGGGTGCGGTTGCTGCTCTCCATGATCGCGCCGGTGCTGGGCCACTCGGGCGCATCCATTGCGGACGACGAGGCGATGCTCGCGCGCACGGTGCTCACGCTCCTCGAGATCGAACGCACCTACGCGAACCCGGCCGAAGAGAACGACTCGAACCGGGCGAAGCGCGAGGGCAATCGCGAGAGCTGGAAGCAGATCTACTCGGCGCTGATGGGCACCGATGAGGGCCGCGCAGAATTCGGCAGCTCGCTGGTGATGGCGAATACGGCTGTGCAGCAGCTGTTCGGGGTCCGCGCCCTCATCTCGCTGTTCGATCGCTGGACGTTCGCTCGCGCGCTTCATCCCGAAGGTCAGCACCAGATCCACGGCTGGTCGACGCACCAGATTCCGAAGCCGCTGGATTACGGCAAGCTCGTCGAGCTCAAGGTCCCGAACCCGGACATGCCGGAGGGTTTCGAGGGGCCGGATCAGCACCTGCGTCGCCGCGATGGTTTCAAGCTCACCGATCGCCGCATGGACGAGCGGCAGGTGATGGACCAGGTCGACTACTGCGTCATCTGCCACGAGCGCGAGAAGGACACCTGCAGCAAGGGCTTCCTCGCGAAGGACCCCGTCACCGAGGGCAACACCTACAAGAAGAACCCGCTCGGGATTCCGCTCACCGGCTGTCCGCTCGATGAACGCATCAGCGAGATGCACGCGCTCAAAGGCAAGGGAGATTCCGTCGGCGCGCTGGCGATGGTGATGCTGGACAACCCGATGTGCCCGGGCACCGGTCACCGCATCTGCAACGACTGCATGAAGGCCTGCATCTATCAGAAGCAGGAGCCGGTCAACATTCCGCAGATCGAGACCTCCGCGCTCACCGACGTGCTGAAGATGCCGTTCGGGTTCGAGATCTACGGCCTCTTCACGCGCTGGAATCCGCTCAACGTCCGGCGGCCCTACGCGCTCCCGTACATCGGCAAGAACGTTCTAGTGGTGGGCCTCGGCCCGGCGGGCTACACGCTCGCGCACTACCTGCTCAACGAAGGCTTCGGCGTCGTCGGCATGGACGGCCTCAAGATCGAGCCGTTCCCCGACGAGTGGGTGGGCCGCAACGGCAAAGAGCTCACGCCCATCCGCGACTTCTTCGGGGAGATCGCCTCCGAGCTGGACGATCGCGTGCTCGCGGGTTTCGGCGGCGTCTCCGAGTACGGCATCACCGTTCGCTGGGACAAGAGCTTCCTCACGCTGATCCACCTCACGCTCGCGCGCAGGCAGCAGTTCCAGATCTACGGCGGGATCCGCTTCGGCGGCACGCTGACGATCGAAGACGCGTGGCAGCTCGGGTTCGACCACATCGCCATCGCGGCGGGCGCCGGCAAGCCCACGCTGATCGGGATGAAGAACAACCTCATCCGCGGCATCCGAAAGGCCTCTGACTTCCTGATGGCGCTGCAGCTCACCGGCGCGTTCAAGAAGGACTCGCTCGCGAATCTGCAAGTGCAGTTGCCTGCGGTCGTGATCGGCGGCGGCCTCACCGGCATCGACACCGCGACGGAGCTGCTCGCGTACTACCCGGTACAGGTGGAGAAGATCCTCGATCGCCACGAGAAGCTCTCCGCGGCGATGGGCGAGGAGCTCGTGTTCAGCAAGCTGGACCGGGAGGAGCAGAAGACGCTCCGCACCTTCCTCGAACACGGCAAGGCCGTCCGAGCGGAACGAAAGCGCGCCGAGGAATCGAACGAGCTGCCGGACTTCATCAAGCTCATCCGCAGCTGGGGCGGCGTCTCGCTCTGTTACCGCCGCACGCTCAACGAGTCGCCCGCGTACCGGCTCAACCACGAGGAAGTGGCGAAGGCGCTGGAGGAAGGCATCCGCTTCATCGAGCGCGTCTCGCCCGTCGAAGCCATCCCCGACGAGACCGGCGCCGTGAAGGCCGTGCGCTTCGAGCGGATGACGACGAAGGACGGAAAGCTCAACGGCTCGGGAGAGTTCTATGAGTTGCCCGCTCGCACGGTCTGCGTCGCCGCGGGAACGTCCCCGAACGTGACGTACGAGAAGGAGCGCCCCGGCAGCTTCCAGCTCGATCACAACAACGAGTTCTTCCAGGGCTACGAGGCGATTCCGGAAGGCGACGGCTTCAAGCTCGAACACGTGCAGGCGAAGGAAGACTTCGCCGCGAAGGTGGGCTTCTTCACCTCGTACCAGAAGGACGGGAAGTTCATCTCGTTCTACGGCGACAACCACCCGACCTACGCCGGCAACGTGGTGAAGGCGATGGCGTCCGCGAAGGACGGCCACCCGCACGTCGCCAAGCTGTTCGAGAAGCACGTGCAGTCGCTCAACTTCGACGACACCGCCGCTCAGAGCGAACGCGATCGCAAGCTCTCCGCGCTGTTCAAGACCCTCGACGAAGAGCTCTCCGCCAAAGTCGTCGCGGTCAATCGCCTCACGCCCACGATCGTGGAGGTGGTGGTGAAGGCGCCGTTCGCGGCGAAGCACTTCGAGCCCGGCCAGTTCTACCGGCTGCAGAACTTCGAACGCCTCGCGCCCACCGTGGACGGCACCCGCCTCACGATGGAAGGCGTCGCGCTCACCGGCGCGTGGGTGGACAAAGAGAAGGGGCTGATGAGCACCATCGTGCTCGAGATGGGCACGTCCTCACGGCTGTGCGCAACGCTCAAGCCCAACGAGCCCATCGTCTGCATGGGCCCCACCGGAACGCCGACGGAGATTCCGCACGGCGAGACGGTGCTGCTCGCGGGCGGTGGCCTCGGCAACGCGGTGCTCTTCTCGATCGGAAGGGCGATGCGCGCCGCCGGTTGCAAGGTCATCTACTTCGCCGGCTACCGGCTCAAGACGGACTCCTACAAGCACGACGAGATCGAAGCGGCGGCGGATCAGGTGATCTGGTCGGTGGATCAGGGAGAGAAGATCCCCGCGCGCAGAGCTCAGGACGTCTCGTTCGTCGGCAACGTGGTGCAGGCGATGGTCGCGTACGCGAAGGGCGAGCTCGGCGTTCAGAAGGTCGCGGAGCTCGACACCGTGAACCGGATCATCGCGATCGGCAGCGATCGGATGATGAACGCGGTGAAGCTCGCTCGGCACGGGGTGTTGCAGCCGTATCTCCAGCCGAACCACGAGGCCATTGGCAGCATCAACTCGCCGATGCAGTGCATGATGAAGGAGATCTGCGCGCAGTGCCTGCAGAAGCACGTGGATCCGGCGACGGGCAAAGAGTTCTTCGTCTTCTCCTGCTTCAACCAGGATCAGAAGCTCGACTCGGTCGACTTCGGCGCGCTCAACCAGCGGCTCAAGGCGAACAGCGTGACCGAGAAGGTCGCGAACCTGTACCTGGACCGGCTGCTTCAGAAAGAGCCCGGTCTCAAGCGGGTGTGATTCGGATCTCCGCGACGCGGGTCTGATCAACCCGCCGTTGCCTCATTCACAGAGTTATGGCCGGATGCGCACCTCCGATGACGCATCTGGTGCTCACCCTCGCGTTCACAGCGACAGTGATCTCACCTTCGGGTGCGGTCCCGCCGAACGCAGTCGACGAACGCGCGTGGCTTCACGACGACGGCGTGCACGTCTACACGCGGTTTGAAGCAGCGCCGCGGGTGAGCTTCGGGACCTTCGTGCTGAACACGGGGCTCACGCTCGCGCGGCCGCTGCAGCCCAAGCCGACGGACGCGTTCGTGATTGTCCCGGCCATCATCGCCGCGGGCCTCGCGTGGAACTACGACGTGGCGCTTCACGACACGATCCGGAATCGGCTGCCGGATCCGATCGTGCTCGATCACCGGTTTTCCTACTGGCTGTCGTACGGCGGCGAAGGCGCGGTGGACGTGGCGATCTTCGGGCTGCTCGCGATGGCGGATGGAAAGCGCGGAGAGCGAGCCGCGCTCGCGGGCATGACCGCGCTCACCGCCGCCGGAGTCGCGTCACGAGTCGGCAAGGTCGCCTTCCGCCTCGAGCGGCCGAGCTACGATCCGACCGAGAAGCACCTCTTCAGCGATCGCCTGACTGCCGCGGACTCGATGCCGTCGGGACACACGATGGCCGCGTTCGCGACCGCGGCGGTGATCGCCGGCGAGTACCCGAAGTTCGCG
Source organism: Myxococcaceae bacterium (assembly GCA_045802665.1). Classification (GTDB taxonomy): domain Bacteria; phylum Myxococcota; class Myxococcia; order Myxococcales; family Myxococcaceae; genus JBJMQN01. Next base: position 5,808 of record JBJMQN010000033.1, read on the forward strand.
CCGTTCGCGTACGGGCTCGCGACGTGGGTCGCCATCGCGCGAGTGCAGCAGAGCACGCACTGGGTCTCTGACACGATCGTCGGCGCGGGGATGGGCCTTTTGTTCGGCTGGGCGGCCGTGGAGCTCACCCACCGGGTGACGATCTCGCCGACTGCTTCGCCGGACGGCGTGGGCGCGGCGATCAGCGGCGCGCTGTAACTGTCACTGCCCGCCGTCCCTGCACGTCGATTCCGGAATGGTTCCCAGTAGCGCGAGACCGACGAATGCCGCGGACCGCACCAAGGCCCTCACTTCGCCTCACCCGCCAGCGCCGCCATCCAGTCGTTCCACGTCGCGGTCACTTCCTTCTCCCGCTGCAGGAGCACGTCCACGTCCGCGCTGCCGTACTGGTTTCGCATGTCGGTCAGCTGCATCGATCGTTCGCGCTGCGCCTTCAGCTCGGCGATCGACTTCTCCAGTGACGCCTTCTGCTCCGCCGACGATTTCTTCGCCAGCGCCTCCATCTCCGCGAGCTCCTTCGGATCGCCGGTGTCCTCGGCCATCTCGCGCTCGGTGACGAGCTCACGCACGCGCTCCTCGATGCGATCCAGCCGCGCCTGACTGAGGCCGGAGCTCTTCTGCGCGGTCTCCTTCGCCTTCGCCTCTTCGCCCACGAGCTTGAGGCCCGCCTCCGCGACGCTGCCGCCGTCCTTCGACTTCTTCGCGTCCAGCTTGTCGAGCTCCGGGAGGATGCGCTTGTGCACCGCGGTCAGCTCCTTGCGGTACGCGATCCACTTGTCCACCTCGTCGAGCCCCAGCGGCCCACCCGCATCCGGGGCCTGCTCCGGGACGGCGACCACGGGCTTCTGCTCGACGACGGGCGGCGCGGGAGCAGCGGGCTGCTCCTTCTTGCAGGCGACCAACAGCGCGAACGATGCGGCGGCGACCACGGAAATCCGCATGGACCAATCCCCTCCGGAAGTGCGACGGCCGTCACTATAGGCGCGGAATTTCAACGTGTTTCCTCGCATTCAACACTCGCCGCAAAGCCTTTGACCGAGCGAGGCGGAGTCAGGTACGACGCTCGCCCCCCAAAAACGGGACGTACGTCGGGGTGGAGGGGCCTTGAAGCTTTTTCTGGTGCGGCACGGTGATGCGGACGCGGAGTTGCCCGAGGGTCTGGGCGACGAGGCGCGCGCGCTCACGGCCAAGGCCCGCGCCGTCATCATGGGGCACTTCGGTGCGCTCGCTGAGCGGATGCAGGGCGTGAACCTGATTTTGACGAGTCCGCTCGTCCGCACGGTACAGACAGCTCAAATCCTTTCGACCACGCTCAAGCACGAGGGCCTGCTCAAGGTCCACCGGTCGCTCCTTCCCGACATGCCGGTGGGCGCGATCGAGTCGGTCATCAACGAACACGCCGGTGAGAACCTGGTCCTCGTGGGCCACTCGCCGTCGATGGGCGCGATGGCAGCGCACCTGCTCGGGATGCAGAGCTTTCCCAAGCCGGTGAATCCCGGCACGGTGATCGCGCTCGAGAAGCCGACGGAAGATCCGCCGGGCTCGCCCGCGAAGTTCATCTTCTACGCCCCGCCGGGACAGTCGCTGCTGGACACGCTGCAGGGCCTGTAGATGCTCGACGAGTACCGCTACAACCAGCTCGTGGCGGACGTGTTCAAGAAGTTGGTCGCGGCGGCGGACGAGGTCGATCCGGATCAGCTCGACTGCGATGCCACAGGCGACATGGTCACCCTCACTGCCTCAGGCGGGCAGAAGTGCATCGTGAACACCCAGCGCGCCGTGCGGCAGATCTGGGTCGCCGGCCTCTCGCAGGGCATCCACTTCAGCTACGACGAGCAGACGAAGAAGTGGTCCGACGACAAGGGCAAGGGCCTGGAGCTCCTGTCGTTCGTGCGCGAGGTCGTGAAGCAGATCGCATCGGTGGATCTGTCGATCTGAGCGAGGCCGCTCATCGCCCCTTCGAGTGAGGCGGCTGCGGCGGCAGCGGCGGCAGCGGCCCGAGCAACGGTGTGCCCAGCTCGTTCAAGTCCGTCGGCTGCGTCAATCTCCGGCAGGCGGCCGGATCCATCCTGAACGAGCACTCGGCGGTGAACTTGCGCTGCGTGGCGGGACGAAGCGACGCCGGGACCTCGACGAGCTCCTTGAGCTTCTGTCCCTCGCAGCCGTCTGACTTCCCGATGACGACGACCGTCTTCGCGTCGATCGCCTCGAAGGTGGTGATCGCCTGCGACCGCAGCCACAGGCGAGCCTTTCCCTCTCGCAGGCTGCAGGGCGTGAACGTCTTCGAGAGCGGCAGCCAGACCTCCTGCGCAGGACCTCTTCCGGCGAGCGCGACCTTGATCCAACCGACGCGATGTTCGAGGACCTGGAGGTAGGCACCCACCTGCGTCGCGTCCTGCTCCGGCGTGCACCCGGGCAAATTCTCCGCGCGGTCCCACCAGTCCAGCAGCCGTGGGCCATCGGGAAAGAGCCGCGAGTCGATCTCGGTGATGCAGATGGGCCAGCGTTCGCCGCCTGGCCGCGGCTCCTCGTCGTCCATCGGCGGCAGCACTGCGAACTCCTCGAGGTGCTTCTCCAGCACTCCATCCGGAGGACGCCACCCCTGCCCGAGCTTCGGATCCGGCAGCGGCTTGCCCATGTGGACCACCGCGTTGTCGCGATCGAAGTGCGGTTGGTAGAGCGTCGTGGGGAACGAGTCGTAGCCGTCGATGCCGACGACGATCGCGTTGCCCTTCATCCCGAAGACATGCTGCGGGCAGACGCTCGGCCACATGGGACCTTTGAGGACGGACCCCGTCACGGAGAGCCCCGGGCGCGGCTTGTCCACCGGCGGCATCCAGTCACACGCAACGTTCGTGTTCACCGTGAGCGGTACCTGAATCGCGCTGATTCTCGACCGGCTGATCGTCAGGCCATCACCCGCCAGCGGACCTGAGTTGCTGTCCGACCAGCCGAAGACCACGCCCATCGCGCCGTTCTCGATGAGCACGTCGTCCAGCGTCACGCGGTTGGAACCGGAGAGGATGATCGCCTGACCTCCGTGACCGTCCACGTAGACATGGCGCAACGTGAGCCCGGGCGAGGTGTACGCGGCCAGTCCCGTGAGCTCGAACGCCTCGTGCGGGTGCCGAAGATCGCGGTTGAGCCAGAGGTTCTCGATGGTGATGTCCTGGCTGTCTTCGAGCTGAATCAGCGGCTCCTTCTCCCCGCTCCGCACGAACAGATACGCAGGGCCATTCGGCGCCACGATGCGCAGATGCTTCCGCTTCCGGATGACGATCCGCTCTCCGTAGACGCCGGATGGAAGCGTCAGCGTCGAGTTGTCCGGCGTCGCGTCGATCGACTCCTGCAGCGTGGAGACCGTCTTTCCCTTCACCGGGATGCGGGAGATGTACGCGAGCGGCGGAGCACCGGCGTCCGGCGTCGCGATGACCAGCGCCGCCTGAACTTTCTCCAGCTCGTTCGCCCAGGAGGCGTCAGGCGCGTTCGCTGAATCAGTGGAACCGGCGTCGGCCGCTGCGGTCAGCACAAGCGCGATCACGACAACCGGAACCATGGCGCTCCTCTTATCCGAGAGCCGAGCGAGCCCCCAGAGCGAGTTCGACGCCGCGCACCGCAAGTTCGTTCCGCGAGCCGGCGGCTAACCCATGCTGATGCGATCGCGCTTCGAGGCCTCACCCGCATCCACCCGATCGCCGCCCTGCGCCTGAGCGCGCTTGAGCGCATCCGACGCGGCCTTCATCAGAGTCCCGAAGCTGATCTGCTGCTTGCCCTGCCCGCCCGCGAACGAGGCGATGCCGACAGATCCCGTCGCGTCCTTCAGCTCCTTCAACTTGTGGAGCTTGCCGAGGATGCGGTTCGCCACCGTGATCGCGCCATCGCGTGGCGTGTGCGGAAGGAACACGAGCAACCTGTCTTGAGACGAAGGCATCGCGAGATCGATGTCGCGCAGGCCGCTCGACACCACGCTCAAGAGCTCCGCGAGCGCCTTCGTTCGAGCATCCGCGGACATCCCCTTCGCTCGCTCGTCCCAGTTGTCGAGCTCCACGAGCATGAACGAGACCGGATAGCGGTACCTTCGCGATCGCTTCACTTCCATGAGCAAGAGCCGCTTGAAGAACTCGAACTCGCGATCTGAGTTGGAGACGGCCGGTGCCGCCGGCGCGGGAGCTGGGACGGGCGCCGGCGCTCTCTGCAGCCTCGCCGCGACGAGCTTGTCGTTGTCCGTCTCGAGCTGCCGGATCGTCGCCTGCAACTGCGAAAGCCGGAGCATCGTCCGCACACAACTCACGACGGTTCCGCGCTTGAGCGGCGCCACGAGGAACGCATCCGCGCCCGCATTCCGAGCGTGCTCGTCCGCTGCCTCTTCGTCCGGCGGATAGACGAGGACCACCGGAAGCTGCGGCGAAAGCTCCTTGCTCTTCAGCGTCAGGGTCTCGCCGTCGAACGTGGCGGAGGCGGCAGTGAGGAGCACGTCCGCGCCGCCCGCTTTGATCCGGTGCACCGCCTCGTCGAGGTAGTGCACCACCTGCACGTCGAAGCCAATGCTCTCGAGGTAGCGGCGCAGCGCGCTCGAGGTCGGTACGAAGGGATCTGCGATGAGCGCCTTCGGGCTCAGCTCAGACCTCCATCACTTCTTTTTCCTTCTTGCCGATCACGCCGTCGACGAGCTTCACGCCCTCGTCGGTCTCCTTCTGCACCTTCTCGGTGATCCGCTTGTTGTCGTCCTCGGTGATCTTCTTTTCCTTGAGGAGGACCTTCAGCCGTTCGTTCGCGTCGCGGCGCAGGTTCCGGATGGCGACCTTGTGGTCCTCACCCTTGCTCTTCACCTGCTTCGCGATCTCCTTGCGGCGCTCTTCGGTCAGCGGCGGGAACGGCAGGCGGATGATCTCGCCGTCGTTCATCGGGTTCACGCCGAGGTTCGCCTCTTTGAGCGCGCGCTCGATGTCCTTGAGCGCTGCCTTGTCCCACGGCTTGATCGTGATGAGCCGCGGCTCGGGAGTGGCCATCGCGGCCATGCCGGACAGCGGCGTCGGCGTGCCGTAGTAGTCCACCTTCACGCGATCCAGGATCGTGAGGCTCGCTCGGCCCGTGCGGATCTGGGAGAGCTGCTGCTTCAGATCCTCGATGGTCTTGTCGATCCGGCTCTTCAGATCCTTGACGACATCCTCGGTCATGACGGTTCCCTTCCCTTAGGCCCAGGCAGTCTCGTTCGCACCCACCACGGTCCCAACCTCGCCCACTTCACCCAGAACCGCACGTCGAATGTTGCCCTTGTGGGTGAGGTCGAAGACGACGATCGGAAGCGCGTTGTCCTTGCAGAGCGAGATGGCGGTGCTGTCCATCACGTTCAGGTTGTTCTTCAAGACGTCCATGTACGTGAGCGTCTTGTACCGCCGAGCGTTCGGATCCTTCTTGGGATCCGCGCTGTAGATCCCATCCACCTTCGTCGCCTTCAGAATCACCTGCGCGTTGATCTCCATCGCTCGGAGCGAGGCCGCGGTGTCGGTGGTGAAGTACGGGTTGCCGGTGCCGGCGGCGAAGATGACGATGCGGCCCTTCTCGATGTGGCGGACGGCTCTTCGGCGGATGTACGGCTCGGCGATCTGCTCCATCTTGATCGCGGAGAGCACGCGCGTGTTCACGCCCTGCTTCTCGAGCGCGTCCTGCAGCGCCATGGAGTTAATCACCGTGGCGAGCATGCCCATGTAATCGGCGCTCGCGCGGTCCATGCCTTCGGTGGCGCCCGCGACGCCGCGGAAGATGTTGCCGCCGCCGATGACGAGCGCGAGCTCCACGCCCGCATCGACTATCTCCTTCACCTCGGAGGCGATGCGGACCAGCGTCGGAGCGTGGATTCCGTACTTGCCCTCCCCCATCAGGGCTTCGCCGGAGAGCTTGAGGAGTATTCGCTTGTAGCGCATGGGCGGGCTGCTTCTAACCCCGCGGAAATGGCGAGGCAACGACCACTCGCAGCCCCGAACCGATATGTTTTCCGTCGCGGTTCGTTCACTCCTCCGCGCACGTGCCCGCCCCCGAACCCAGACTGGCCGTCGTCTCCTCCGGCTTCCGCTGGGATGACGCCATTGCGGCGCACGGAAGGCGGGTCGTCGTCGCGCTGCTGGCGAGGGGCGCGCCGCTGCATCAGGCGGAGGATCTCGCTCAGGAGGCGTGGGCGCTGCTCATCCGGAAGGAACAGGCGGGCGGGCTGAAGACCATCGAGCTGCCCGGGCTGGCGGTACGGCAGGCGCTGTTTCTTTTGCAGGACGCACAGCGGAAGTCGACGCGCGAGACCGAGGAGCTCGCCGCCGCCGCCGAGCAGACCACCGGGCTCGATCTCGAACGAAATCTGCTCAGCCGCGAAGAGCTGCAGCGCGCATCGCGGGCGCTCGCGGCGCTGTCGCCCCGAGCGAAGGAAGTCTTCGAATTTGTCTACGGTCATCCGGAGCTTCGACATGAGGAGGCAGCGAATCGGCTGTCGATCTCGCTGCAGCGGCTCCGGCAGACGCTCTATGAAGTGCGGCAGCGGGTGCGCGCCGCGTTGGAGGAAGCAGCATGAGCGCGGAACATCTGAGCCCAGAGGAACTTCAGTCCTTCGTGGACGGCTCGTCGGATCCCGCGACGGAGCAGAGACTTTCCGTCCACGTGCGCAAGTGCAGCGCATGTGCAGCCGCGCTTTCAAACGCCGCGAAGTTGGAAGAGCAGCTGTACGAGGTCGCGGCTGCACGGGGCTGGGCGCCGAATCGCGCCCGAACGTTCCGTCGAGCGACGCGAGTGCTCGTCCCGCTCGCCATCGCCGCTTCGCTGCTCTACGCGCTGGTGCTCAGGCCAAGGGCGATCGTGGTGAACGAACCCGAGCTCACCGCAGCAGCGATCCCGGCCGTCATCTGCCCGGATGGTCCGGATCAAAGGCAGTGCGTGCGGGAAGCCCACGCGCGCGGGCTCATCGTGAGCTACCCCGCCACCGCCAGCGGACCGGCGATCGGTGCCGCGACGATTCAGGGCTCTGAATGGAGCTTTGAATGAGTCAAGGACGAGAGAGCGACGGCGGGTTCCAGGGAGCGACTCCCAGTCTGGGAGTGACGACCGAGCCGGTCGCAGGCACACCCGCGCCCTGCACTCCCGTCGCGGCGCTCTCCTCCGAGGTGCGCACTCCCATTCTGGAACTCGCACCCGCGCCCCGCACTCCCATCCTGGGAGTAGTCACCGACCCGCGCGCACCCGCGCCCCGCACTCCCATTCTGGGAGTAACCACCGAGCCGCTCGCACCCGCGCCCCGCACTCCCATTCTGGGAGTAATCACCGAGCCGGTCGCACGGGCGCGTCGCGCTCGCATTGTGAAATCAGCGATCGATGCCAACAGACAGGCCAGGCTCCGCGAGGCGACCCCTGCTAATGAGGGTGCTTGGAAATGGGGCGATGTTTTGACCTCCCGAAGCCCCAAAACATCGCCCCATTTCCAAGCACCCCCGGGCGTTCGACGCGGAACCGACATCGCCCGCTGCCTCGGCCGTTCTACCGACCGTCGAGAAGTTGGTGGACGCGCTCCTGGACCTCACGCGGCGTCTTTGCCCCGCACTGCGCTGTGCCTGCGCCGGATCGCTGCGGCAGCGATCGGCATCGCGCTGTGCCTGCTCTCCTTCCCCGCAGCTGCGGGCAAGCTCATCGAGCTCCGCGGCTGGAGCTTCGCCGGCGAGGATCGTCCATCCTTCACGATCGCGCGCGATACCACGGTGAAGCACGCCGGCGCCGCGTCCGCCCGGCTCTCGGCTGCCAACGAGCCCAAAGCGTTCGGCTCGCTGATCCAATCCGTCGAGGCGCAGAACTACCTCGGCAAACGCATCCGCTTCCGAGCGTGGACGAAGACCTCCGGCGTCGCCGGCTTCGCGGGCCTTTTCGTTCGCGTCGAGGGCGTGCGCGCGGAGAACACGCTCGCGTTCGACAACATGCAGGACCGGCCGATCAAGGGTGACACCGAGTGGACGCAGCGGAGCGTGGTGCTGGATGTTCCGCCATCGGCCACGCGGATCCACTTCGGCGTGATGCTCTCAGGCAAGGGCACCGTGTGGCTCGACGACGGCGAGCTCGCCGAGGTTTCGAAGGATGTCCCCACCACCGGCGTGAAGCGAGACGACGCGCCGAAGAATCTCGATTTCGAAAAATGAGGACCGATATGCGCGGACAGCGAGCGCGTTCATTCGCTGTCCGGCATGACGCCGGGAACAAGGGAGACTGGAAATGAAGAAGCTGATTGCCGCTTTTGCGCTCGTCCTC
>JBJMQN010000610.1:0-4170 GCA_045802665.1 Myxococcaceae bacterium
CCGTGACGGATAGGTTACAGGCAGGTTGCAGGTTCCTCGGAGGGTAGATGCCTGCGGAAGGGACAACTTGCAACCTGCCAACCTGCAACCCTGTAGTACTTCTGGGGTGTTGGCGGGCAACGCGGGGCATGATATCGTTGCTATTACGCCGGACGTAATAGTCTGATTGTTGCCACCCGACCGAGCGGTCATCTGCGAAGAGGGCTGGCCGCTCGCCGGCGTGGGCGCGTCCGTCGTCGACATCATTCAGAAGAACGCGTTCGACGAGCTCGACGCGCCAGTGCTCCGCGTGACCGGGCTCGATGTGAACATGAGCTACGCGGCGAACCTCGAGAACGCGATTCAGCCCGACGCCGAGAAGATCAAGGCGGCGATCAAGCAGGTCCTCTACCGCGAGTAGCGATCCCTCTATGGCAACCCCAATCCTGATGCCCTCTCTGTCTCCGACGATGACGGAGGGGAAGATCACGAAGTGGCTGAAGAAGGAGGGCGACAAGATCGCCTCCAGCACGGCGGTCGCCGAGGTGGAGACCGACAAGTCGAACCTCGAGGTCGAGGCGTACGAAGACGGCTACCTGCTCGCGATCGTCACCAAAGAGAACCAGAGCGCGAAGGTCGGCGCGCCGATCGCGTTCATTGGCGAGAAGGGCGAGAAGGTGGATGTCTCTCAGGCCACCGCCGCCGCTGCTCCCGCGCCGACGCCCGCTGCCGCGAAGCCCGCCGCACCGCCGCCGAAGCCTCCGCCCGCGCCCGTTGCCAAAGCGCCCGCCGCTCCCGCGCCGAAGCCCGCCGCGCAGGTCGTGCAGCTGCGTCCGCAAGCCGCGGCGCCGTCCGCCGGCGAAGGTGGAGGTGGCCGCGTGAGAGCCTCGCCGCTCGCGCGGAAGATGGCCGAGCAGCAGGGGCTCGATCTGCACGCGCTCGCAGGCTCGGGTCCGTCGGGCCGGATCGTGAAGCGGGACATCGAGGCCGCGATGTCGCAGGGCGGAGCGGCTCGCAAGGTCTCTGCGCCCGCGTTCCAGCCGGCGATGGGCCGCGTGGAGCCGGACGTCATCGCGCTGTCCGGCATGCGGAAGGTCATCGCGCAGCGCATGAGCGAGGTGAAGCCGGGCGTTCCGCACTTCTACCTGACGGTGGAAGTGGACATGGACCAGGCGATGAAGATCCGGGACGAGGCGAAGGCGCTCGACTCGAAGGTCTCGGTCAACGACATCATCGTGAAGGCCGCGGCGATTGCGCTGCGTCGCTCGCCGGCGGTGAACGTCTCGTATCAGGGCGATCACCTGCTGCAGTTCCACAACGCGGACGTCGGCATCGCCGTCGCGATCGATGGTGGCCTGATCACGCCTGTGATCAAAGACGCGGACCAGAAGGGGCTCGCGCAGATCTCCGCTGAAGCGAAAGATCTCGCCGAGCGCGCCCGCCTGAAGAAGCTCAAGCCCGAGGAGTACTCCGGCGGCTCGATCACCGTGTCGAACCTCGGCATGTACGGGATCGATCAGTTCGTGGCGGTGATCAACCCGCCGCAGGCCGGCATCCTCGCGGTGGGCGCCGTCGCGGAGAAGCCGGTGGTGCGCAACGGCCAGCTCGCGGTGGGCAAGGTGATGACGGTGACGTTCTCCGGCGATCACCGCGCGATCGACGGGGCACTGGGCGCCATCTACCTGAAGGAGCTGAAAGGGCTGCTCGAGCACCCGATGCGGCTGCTGTTCTGATGCGGCCTTATGCCGCGACGCAGCTCACCGGCGCGACGCAGCTCACCGGCGCGATGAAGCTCACCGGCGCGACGCAGCTCACCGGCGCGGGTGTGAGGTCTTCTCCAGTTCCCGCTGCTGCTCGGTCACGTCCGCGTCCTTGTCGCTCTGGCCGGCGTGCCGCTCCTTCTCTTCGGATCGCCCGGGCATGTTGGGCCAACCCGGCGGGCTGGCGGAACGGTCCTCTTGCTGAAGCTCAGTCTCTTCGTCGTTTCGGATGTTCGCCATGAACCAAAGCTCGGCACGGACAGCTGGACCCGGAAGCCAACACCCAGAGCGGGTGCGCCCGGCCGCAAAGCAGGCGGCCACTCGCGCGCTCTGGTAGAGGAGTCGTTAACTTGAGCTCAATGGACGAGAACGTGGAAGCCGGAGTCGACAGGGCGCTCGCGACGATGCGGCCGCTGGACGAGGACCTCAGCAAGGCGCTGCTGGGGGCGATCTTCCCGTTGGACCGCAGCGAGATCGTCGCCATCGCGCGCGAGAACGAGGCGCCGGGCACGCTCCTCACGCTGCTGTCGTCGCTACAGGACGGACCGTTCCACTCGCTGCGCGAGCTTCAGGACGCGGTAACGACTTCCTGAGCCATCGCCACGGCGACGTTCAGGCCCACGTCATCCTCCTCTGAGCAGATGGGCTCCGGAAGCGCGGCGGGCAGATAGACGGTGAAGCAGCTCCCCACGCCCACCTGCGATCGCACGTCGATGTCGCCGCCCACGCGCTTGATGATGCCGTAGGCCGCGGTGAGTCCCAGGCCGGTGCCCTTGCCGATGCCGCGGGTGCTGAAGAACGGATCGAACACGCGTGAGAGGTGCTCGGGTGCGATGCCGCAGCCCTCATCCTCGATCTCCAGCACGAGCCGTCCCGCCTCGTCATGAGACCGGACGTGGATGAGGCCGCCGCCGGACGATGTGATCGCCGCGATCGCCTGCCGCGCGTTCTTGAGGATGTGCCCCAGCGCCTGATCGAGATGCAGCGCGGCGATTTGCGCGGGCGAGGTCGCGTTCAACGAGAAGCGCAGCGCGTCCTTCTCCGGCCCAAGCTCGTTGCGCGCCACCCGCTGCAGTGACTCGTTCACGTTTGCCACTTCGCTGGCGCCGACCTCCTGCTTCGAGAGCTGGCGGAGCGCACGCACGATGTCCTGCACGCGCCGGGCGCCGTTCAGCGAGTCGTCGATCATCTCGAGCCCCTCGCCGACGAGCTCCTCCTCCGCGCCGGCCGATCGCAGCTCCTCCAACATCCCTTTGAGGCTGCTCAGGTTGGAGACCACGAAGCCGAGCGGGTTGTTGATCTCGTGCGCCGCGCCCGAGGCCAGCTCGCCGATGGAGGCCAGCCGTTCGCTCTCGCGCAGCTTCTTCTGGAGGCCGCGTTCGGCGGTGACGTCGTCATAGGTCACGACGACGTTGCGCTCATCCGGCGCATCCGAGAGCCAGAACGCCGTCAGCTCGAACGTCTTCGGACCGAACTTCTGCTCGGAGCGGAGCGGCGTGTTGGAGGGGATGGCGTCGATCAGCGGGCAGCCGGGGCAGGGCGAGCTCCGGCCGGCGAGCAGCTCGTGGCACTTCTTTCCCACCACCTGCCGCACCGGAACCGCGGCGAGCCGCGCCCACGCGAGGTTTGCGCGCTTGACCGTGAAGCCGTCCAACAGCGCGATCGGGCTGTTGATCGCGTCGATGGTCGCCTCCCACTCGCGCTTGGCGGTGGCGATCTGCGCGCTGCGCTCCAGCACCTTCTTCTCGAGGCGTTCGTTCACCCGGAGCTGCTCGTCCTGCATGCGCCGGAGCCGCGCGGTGATCTGCGCGTTCTGAACGGCGATGGTGACGTGGGGCACGAGCTCGGAGAGCAGCGACAGCTCGGCTTCGGTGAACGGCGCGCGCCCCTGCTTGCGCACGGCCTCCAACACCCCGAGCACATCCCCGGTGAACACCAGCGGCGCGGCGACGAGCGAGCCGGTCGAAAACCCTGACGCGGAATCAGCGGACGCGTCGAACGCTGCGTGCGAGGACGCGTCTTTCACGAGCAGTGGCGTGGTGGAGACAGCGACGCGACCGGCGACGCCGTGTCCGGGCTTGAGGCGAACCGTGCGCAGGCCGTCGGCAGCCTCGCCGTCCACCTCCTCGAAGCAGAGCTCACCCGTCGCGGGATCGACGAGGAGGAGGCTCGCGCCATCCGCGTCCAGCAATTCGCGCGTTCTGCAGATCGCCTCCTGCACGAGCTCCGGCATGGAGAGCTTCAACGCGATGCCCTGCGCGAAGTCGTTCACGGCCTCGGCGATGCGGGCGCGAGCGAGGGCCGCGGCGAGCTGCTTCGTCGTCTCGTCCGTTACCGCGGGCATCACTGGGAGCGCCATGTGCGAGTCCTCCGGCCTGACACAGCAGAGACTTCAGTGCGCCACTGCGAACCGCTTGAGCGGAGCTGCGTC
>JBJMQN010000611.1:0-5809 GCA_045802665.1 Myxococcaceae bacterium
CCGGCGGAGTGGTGAATGGGCCGTACTTGGTCGCGCTGGAGGAGTTCAACGCCGCGAGCGAGTTCGCGACCTTGACGTACGCCTCGATCGACGTGCCGGTAGGCGCGGAGAAGGTCCAGTTGAGCGAGCGCCATTCCGTGTCAGCGCCGCAGCCGGTGAAGTCCTGCCGGTACGTCCCGCGCGGCGACACGAACTTGCGGAGCGCATAGCCGGTGAAGTCAGAGTACGTGTACAGCGTGCCGGTCTGCGATGCGGTGCGTGTAATCGCGCCCGTGTCGCGATCGATCCTCATCACGTTGCCCGAGTAGTTGTTCACCCACGGCTGGTCGTCGCCATCCAGCCCGACGCCGATGCTCTGCCCCGTCACCGCGTCCGTCGCGTCGATGAAGTCCACCGCGCCACTCCCCGTCTGGAATTTCTTCGGAACGCCGGTCTCCTGATCGAACGCGATGAGCTGCGCGACGGTGGCCGAGAAGGCGACGTTGTAGCTGCCGCTCATCCAGATGTAGCCCTTGTCGTCCGCGGCGATGCCTCGCCCCTGACCGAACGGCGTCCCGTTCTGGCTGGTGGTGTTGGTGAAGTCGAACTCGGTCCAGCTGCCGACTGACGCGCCCAGTCCGGGTCCGTGATCGTAGCGAGCCGCCTTCGCGCCGGCGCCCCACCCTGCGAGCCAAACGCGATCCTTGCCGTCGATCGCGATGCCGTACGCCCCGGGAAGGCCGATGGCACCGCCCGGCGTGATGTTGTCGTTGATCAGCGCGCCGCTGACCGTGTCGATCAGCGCGAGGTGGCGTTCGCCAGGCGCGACCGCCCAGAGGCGCCCCTGTCCGTCCACCACTGCGCCGTAGGGACCGAAGCCCAACGACACGTAGAGATCGCCCGCGGTGTTCACCGGAACGATCGCGCCGTCTGTCGAGCGCAGCTTGTAGAACCGCTGATCCTTCCAGAGCCCCACCCAGACATCGCCCGCGCCCTGCTCGATGCCAACGGAGATGGCGATCGCCCGGCCGTTCACGCAGCCGTCGTCCGGACACGCGTTGCCCAACGCGGTCGTGAACAGCACGCACTCGTCGTACTGCATGGGGTTCGCCCAGTCCGTCGGCGTGATCATCTCCGAGGGCTGAATGACGCCGTCGCCGTTCACATCCTTGCTGGTGTCGATCTGGCCGTTGCCGTTGCGATCCACGCAGCTCGACACGTCGTTCGCGATCTTGGTGGCCGAGCCCTGCTTGCCCGTGCCGGGCGCGCGGTTCGCGACCCACATGTCTCCATAGAGATCGATCGCGGTGCGGCTGGGGCTGTTGCCGTAGGCGGGATCTCCGGTGAGGCCGTTGTTCGCGCCCGCGCCGTTGATCGGAATCACCGAGTAGTACCGGCCGACCTCCTTGCCCGTCTTGGTGTCGAACTTGGAGACCGTGCCCTCGGTGTTGTTGGCGATCCACATGAAGTGGAGCTGCACCTCGTTGCTGTCGAGCGTGATGCCGCCATCCGGGTGCGGCTTGACGCCGTCGCCCGACGAGTTGCTGCCACCATCCAGAATGAAGCCGAACGGATCCACGCCGATGACCGAGGTGCCGTCGCCGCCATCCTCGTCGCCCGTCGGATCTCCGCCGCCCGTGCCGCCGCCCGCACTCTGCCCACCGCCCGAGCCGCCACCGGAGCCATTGCTTCCGACGTCGATCGAGTTGGAACAGCCCTTACAAGAACAGCCCGCGATGAACATCGCCGTCAGCGGAAGAACCCACCACGCATGCTTCATGGGGCGAAGAATCAACCCTACATCTGCCCTGCGTCAAACGAACGTGACAGCCCCTGCGACAAGCAGGCGCGGCACCTCCGCACCAGATTGCAAACCCCCGCGACACGCCCCTGTCCGGAGTTGAGCGATCGCGGCCGGTTACCCGACCAGGGTCAGCACCGTGTCCCAGAGCTCATCCACGCCAATCTTTTCGACGGATGAGAATGGCAACACGACCTCGGGAGGCACTTCCAGCTCCTTTGCGAGCTGCAAGAGCCTCGGCTTGCGCTTCGCCTTGGGCAGCTTGTCGATCTTCGTGGCCGCGACGAGCACCTTCTTGCCGTGCGAGGTCAGGTAGCCGAGCAGCTGTTCGTCGTCTTCGGTCGGCCCGACCACGGCGTCGATGATCGAGACCACGAGCCGCAGCGGAAAGCGCTTCTCGAGGTACGTGGTGATCATCGTCTGCCACTGCTGACGATCCGTCTTCGACGCCTTCGCGAAGCCGTAGCCGGGCAGATCGCAGAGGCGGATCGTCCGCGTCACCTCGCCCCGCTCCACGTCCACGTCGAAGAAGTTGAGCGTCCTCGTGCGGCCGGGCGTGTTCGACACGCGCACGAGCTTGTTGCGCCCGGCGAGCGCGTTGATCATGGACGACTTGCCCACGTTCGATCGGCCCGCGAAGGCGATCTCCGGATTGATGCCGTCGGGGTAGTTCTGCGGCGCCACCGCGGTGGTGATGAACCGCGCGTCCTTGACCCGGATCACTTCTTCTTTCCGCTCTTGTCCGCGGGAGGCTGATCGGCGGACGCGGCGCGCTTCTCGCGTTCGATGGACCAGTGATCGATGAGCTTCAGCTTCTCCACGAAGTTGAACGGGCGCAGCGAAGGCGAAGAGGCGTCGTGGCAGTTGCGGCAGCTCTTCTCGGATGGATCCTGCAGGCCCACCAGCCGCGACAGCTCCGAGTCCTTCATCACGTAGGACGCGCTGTAGAACTGGCCGCCGCCGTGGCAGCTCTCGCAGCTCACCTGCTCCACGTGCTGATCCGCCTCGTTCGGCGAATGGCAGGACAGACACCGGCTGTCCTTCTGCTGCTGAGTCGAGAGCGACTCCTTTGCCCGCGCGTGCTTCGAGGCCTTCCACGCGGTGTAGGCGTCTGGATGACAGGCCTTGCAGCTCTCCGGACCGAGGAAATCAGCAGCGACCGCGGTGGCGGAGAGGGCCAGAGCGCAGAGCAGAAGGGCGCGCATGAGAGGGGGCTGGCTAGCAGACGTGAAAGGAGAGAGGCAACGAACTTTCTGAGGGAGAGCCGGGGAGCGCGTAGAATGCCCATCCACTGACCATGCGCCGCCTTCTCTTCGCCGCCAGCCTGTTGCTCGCCGCCGTCGTGTTCGCCAAGCCGTGGCATGGGCTCGAGCCGGGCGTGTCCACGCGCGAGGACGTGATCAAGAACTTCGGGCTGCCCTCCAAGATCCTCGTGAGCAAGGACGGCAAGGAGACGCTGGGCTACTTCGGCCCGAAGGCCATCAAGGCGACGTCGCAGGCGCAGTTCAAGATCGACAACGACAAGAAGATCGAACGCATCGACGTCTTCCCCGCGACGCCGATCAAGCGCGAGACGATCGTGGACGGCTACGGCCCCGAGTGCCCCGAAGGCGTGCTCCCGGAAGAGGCCTGCTTCGTGAAGAAGAAGACCGACGACAACCGCGAGTACATCCACTACGTCCGGATCGGCGTGGCGGTGTTCTTCAAGGCGGATGGCTCCGTGCAGTCGATGGTCTTCACCCCGATGAAGAAGTGAGCGGCCTCCGCATGATCGGGCTCACCGGTGGGATCGCCTCCGGGAAGAGCACGGTGACAGAGCTGCTCCGGTCCCTGGGCGCGCAGATCATCGACGCCGATCAGGTTGCGCGCGAGGTCGTCGAGCCCGGCCGCCCTGCCCTGCTGGAGATCTCCGCGCGCTTCCCCGGCGCAGTGAAGGAGGACGGCACGCTGGACCGGGCCGCACTGGGCGAGCGCGTCTTCAAGAGCGAAGAGGATCGCAAGGCGCTCAACGCCATCATCCATCCGCGCATCCACGAGGCCGTGGCGGAGAAGGTGGCGGCGCTGATGGCGGCGGGTCACGAGCTCGTCTTGTACGACGCGCCGCTGCTCATCGAGAACCGGCTGCACGAAGGCCTGTCTGGCGTCATCCTCGTCAGTGCCCCGCGCGAGCTGCAGATCAGCAGGCTGATGGCGCGAAATGGCTTCACGCGCGAGCAGGCCGAGGCGAGGATTGAGAGTCAGCTGCCGTTGGAAGAGAAGCGGAAGCACGCGACGTGGGTGATCGACAACAGCGGCGATCTCGACGGTCTTCGCGCGCAGGTGGAAGCGGTCTGGAGGCAGATCCACGGATGAGTGAGCACAAGCACAAGCCGGGCTGCTACTTCGTGACCGGGTACCCCGGCTTCATCGGCAAGCGGCTGGTGGAGCACATCGCGAAGGCGGATCCGAAGGGGAAGATCTACCTCCTCGTTCAGCCCAAGTTCCTCAAGGACGCGAAGCGCTACGTCGAACGGATCAAGGGCGCGGAGCTGCACCTTCTGCAGGGCGACATCGTGGACATGCACCTGGGGCTGTCCGGCGAGGAGTATCAGGCGCTCTGCGACGAGGTGACGGACATCTTCCACCTCGCGGCGATCTTCTATCTCGGCGTCCCGCGCGAGCAGGCACAGCGGGTGAACGTCGACGGCACGCGGAATGTGCTGGAGCTCGCGCGCGACTGCTCGAAGCTGCGCAGGTTCAATCACTTCTCCACCTGCTACGTGTCCGGCGATCGCGTGGGCGTGATCGCCGAGGACGAGCTCGACGCGGGCCAGGGCTTTCGCAACGCGTACGAGGAGACGAAGTTTCAGGCGGAGAAGCTGGTGCAGCGCGCCGGCAAAGGCGGCCTGCCGGTCGTCATCTATCGTCCGTCGTCGGTCGTCGGGGATTCGAAGTCAGGTGAGATCGACAAGTTCGAGGGGCCCTACTACCTCGCGATCCTGCTGGTGACCTCGCCGCTCTCGGTGCCGCTGCCGCTGCCGGGAAATGGCGTGGCGCCGCTGAACGTCGTGCCGGTGGACTTCGCCGTGGATGCCGTCTGGGCGATTTCGCGAGACGAACGCGCGATAGGCCGGACGTTCCACCTCGTGGATCCGAACCCGATGAGCGCTCGGCGCGTGTACGAGCTCATCGCGCACAAGGCGAACAAGAAGCTGCCGCGGTTCAACCTGCCGTCCAAAGCGGCGGAGACGGTGCTCAAGCTGCCCTTGCTGGAGAAGCTGGCGCGGCCGCAGCGGCAGGCGATCAGCTATGTGAACCACCTCGCGATCTACAACTGCCACAACACGCTGGATCTGCTCGACGGGACGGGGATCCGCTGCCCGCCGCTGGAGTCGTACCTCGACACGCTGGTGAACTACGTGCGCGACTACTACCGAAAGCGCCGCGAGCAACTCAGCGAAGTGGACGATCCGCTGGACCGGCCGGCCGCGCCCGCTGTGGAGGTCAAAAGATGAAGAAGCTCGTCCTCGCCCTCACCGCCTGCGTGCTCGCGTGCACCGTGAAGTCCAGGCCGCCGCCGGATCCCTGCGCGCCGAACCCGTGCACGGACGCCAACAAGACCACCTGCGTCGTGGAGAACGCGACGGCGCGGTGCCTGTGCGCGCAGGGCTTCGTGGCGAGGCCTTCGGGGGCGTGTGAAGCGGTGACCGCGGCGAACTGTCCCCAGCATCCGGGCGACTCCGCCGAGCCGGATGACTGCATGACCGCCGCGAAGCCCATCAAGACGACGGATCAGCCCCGCAGCCAGACCATCGAACCGGTGGGCGACTACGACTTCGTGCAGCTCACCGCGGAGAACAACTTCGTCTACAACGTCACGGTCAAGGCAGCCGGCTCGCCGGTGCTGCCGCGCATTGACGCGTTCGATCAGGGCGGCGTCTGGCTCTCAGGGATCGACGGGCCGGGCATCGCGGTCCTGAGCTTCAAGGCGCACTACGCGGGACCGCACTTTCTACGCGTGTCGCATTCCCCGCTGGATCCTTCCGTCGC
>JBJMQN010000612.1:0-2502 GCA_045802665.1 Myxococcaceae bacterium
CGGCACCGGGAAATTTCCCGAGCTGGTGAATGACCGAAGCGAGGGCGTGAAGCCGAAAGGCGATCTCGTTCACGTCGTGTTCCGCGAGCTTGCGGCCGCCGACGCGGGCACCGCCGGCATCGCGGCGCAGTGGATTCTGTTCGGCGCGCACCCGACGAACGTGACACGCGGAACGACGGAGCTGGACGCGGACTTCCCCGGTTTTCTCTCGCGGTCGTTGGAGGAGAAGGGCTCAGGGCCCGCGCTGTTTCTTCAGCTCGCAGTGGGAAATGCCAGCAGCGTCGCGGACGGAGAGCACCTCACGCGCGCGCAGAACTTCGCGGACCGGCTCGAGAAGGGGCTCTCGTCCGTCGCCCTCAGCCCGGTTGCCGAGCCACGGCTGTCGTTCTCCCGGGTGGAGGTTCCTCTTCCGCGCGTCGATGCGAAACGATTGGTCCCGGGCTTCTTCCAGCGCGCGGGTGGAAATTTTCTGTGCCGTTCAGCGCCTGCAGACGCGACCGTCGAGGGACTTCAGCTCGGGCCGCTGCGGATGATCTCGATTCCGGGGGAGGTGACCGAGGGCGCGGCCGAGCAGTTCGAGAACGCGTCGCGCGGCTACCCCGTTTCACTGGTGAACGGGTACGTGGGCTACGTCGAGACGCCAGAGTTGGTGGAGAAGAAGCTTGGCGAGTCCAAACGTCAGTACTTCGACTCCACGCTGCTCAAGAAGCTCACCGAGGCGGCGGAGATCGCCGGCAACCTGCTTCCTCCGGGACCATGAGACAGGAAGACACCACGCTGGAGATTGCGACGACCGGGCGCGGCCTGTTCGAGTTCACGCACGAGGTGACGCATTGGCTCTCTGCGCTGAAGCCGTTTGATGGGCTGCTCACGGTGTTCATCCGCCACACGTCCGCGAGCCTGCTGATTCAGGAGAACGCGGATCCGGACGTGAAGAGCGATCTGGATCGATGGCTGTCGCGGCTCGTGCAGGACGGGGATCCCATCTTCGCGCACACGGCGGAGGGACCGGATGACATGCCGTCACATGTTCGCGCGGCGCTGACTCAGACTCAGCTGTCGATCCCCGTGCTGGATGGACGGATGGTGCTCGGGCGTTGGCAGGGAATCTACGTGTACGAGCACCGGCTCGCCGCGCACACGCGCAAGGTCGTGCTGCACTACCTCGGCGAGTGACGTCCGCTCACCCCGTGGACTTCACCGCGAGCGCGTCGACCGGCGCTTCGGCGACGACGTTCTCGCCGCCTTCTCTTTCGCCTTCGCGTCCTTCTGCTTCAGGTCGAACTTCGTGTTCTCGTCGCGCTGCTTGAACAGCAGGATCGTCCGGCCGAGCACCTGCGCGATCTCAGCTCCCGTCGCCTTCGCGAGCTCGTCCGCGGCGTCGTGGCGATCCGCGGGACCTTCGTTCACCTTCAGCTTGATGAGCTCGTGGTCGTAGAGCGCCTGCTCCACCGCCGCGACGATGGACTCCGTCACGCCCGAATGCCCGATGATCACCACCGGCTCGAGGTGGTGCCCCAGCGCGCGCAGCTTCCTGCGGCTTTTTCCGTCGAGAGCCAAAGTCGTTCCTTTCACTTCTTGTTCATTCGCAGCTCGCGCTGGGCGTCCACGTGGTTCGGCTGGAGCTCCACCGTCTTCGCGAACAACTTCTGGGCATTGGCGTTGTCGCCGAGCAGCTTCGCCATCACGCCCTGGAAGTAATACGCCTGAGCGACCCGCGGGTTCTTCTTGAGGCAGAGCTGGAGGTCCTTCATCGCCTCATTGAAGCCCTCTTTGCGGTCCGGGTTGGAGAAGAACTTCGCGAAGCCGCGCCACGCGTAGAACTCGCCTTCCTCCCCGTTCGCCTTGATCGCGTCGTCGAGCATCTTCACGGCGTCGGCGAACTTCTTCGCCTGAACCATGATTCGGCCCTTCGTGAAGAGCTCCTCCGCCATCAGGATCGCCTGAACGTCCACCTCTTCGCCGCTACCGGTCTTGAGCTCTTCGATGTACTCGGCGCGCGACTTGTCGTCCCCGAGCCGACGGTACGCCTCGCCCACGGCCGCGAAGAAATCCTCTTTGAGCTTCGCGAGCTCAGGCGGCGCGTTCTGCGGCACCGTGTCGGGGTGGTGCAGCTTCGCGAGCTTGAAGTACGCGACCTTCACCGCGGCCGAGTCCGCGCTCTCTTTGAGCCCGAGGATCTCGAACAGGTTCTGGTCCTCCAGCTTCGCGACCAGCTTGCGGAGCTCCTCCAGCTCGACGGCGGGATCCTTCGGCGCGGCAGCGGGAGCCGGAGCGGCAGCGGGCTTCGCGGCAGCGGGCTGAGCTGCAGAGGGCGGACGCGCAGGAGCGGCGGCGACGGGCGGGCCAGCCGGTTTGGGTGCGCCGGGCGCTGGCGGCTTCGCGGCTTGAGCAGGAGCGGCGCCGGGCTTTGCTGCAGCAGCGGGCTGACCTTGAACGGTTGGCGGCGGCGGCGCGACGACCGCGGCCTGAGCTGCGGCGGGTGGCGGCGTCGCGCCCGGC
>JBJMQN010000613.1:0-4015 GCA_045802665.1 Myxococcaceae bacterium
CTGCCTCCCGCGACGAGCTGGAGAAGATCTTCGACAACGATACGAAGAAGAAGTCGGCCTGAGCTTAGAAGTTCGACTTGGTGCCGCTGAAGGTGAACGTGAGATCTCCGGTCTGACTGCCGGAGGTGGCGGTGCCCTTCGCGGTCATCGAGAAGTTGTTCGAACTGCCGTTCACGGTGCCGTCGGTGATGTTGAGCACCCAGCTCGCCGTGTTCAGCGTCCGCGTGCACTTGGTCGACTGGACGTGGAACGTGGAGGTGCTGTCTGAGAACGCCTTCATCGCGCAGCTCGCGACGTTGAAATCTATCTCCCCGCCGCTCTGGGTGACGGTGACGAACTCGGAGGCGTTCTGGTTCTCGCCGGCGTTGTTGGAGATGAGGATGCTGGACTGCCCGCTGTAGTTGCCGGCCACCTGCGCGGCCGGACCGCCACACGCCCCGAGCAGCAGGGCTCCCAACAAGACCGCGAGTCGCTTCACAGCTTCCCCCTTCTACGTTTCGACCTGAATCTTCGAGAAGTCGGCCACCTGCCCGAAGAGCGCGCCGATCTCGGTGAGGAGCCGGACTCTGTTCTCGCGCAGGGACTTATCCTCCGCCATCACCATCACCTTGTCGAAGAACGTGTCGACCGTCGGCTTGAGCGCGGTGATGTCCTTGAGCGCCCCCGCGTAGTCGTCCGCCTTGAGCGCGCTCTGCACCTTGTCCCGAGCGCCCTGGAACGCCGCGTACAGCTGCTTCTCCGCGTCGTCGGTGAGGCGCGCCTGATCCGTCTTGCCCGCGCCCACGTCCCCACCCTGCTTCTGGACGATGTTGACCACGCGCTTGAACGCCACCGCCAGCGGCACGAAGTCCGGCCGGCCGACGAGCTGCGAGAGCGCCTGCAGCCGCATCTTCGCCGCGACGATGTCGTCGAACCCCGCCGAGAGCACCGACTGAACGACGTCCGTGCGGTGGCCCTCCGTCCAGAGGTTCTCCAGCCGCGCTCGGAAGAACTCCAGGATCTGATCGCGCACCGCGGGATCGCCCTGCTTCTGCTTCGCGGTCTGAAGCTTCGGCTGCAGGAGCGAGAGCGACAGATCCACCATCCCGGAGAGCGAGACGCGGTACTGCCGGTCGAGGACGATGTTGATGATCGCGAGGCACGCCCGGCGAAGGCCGAACGGATCCGCCGCGCCCGTGGGCTTCTTGCCGATCCCGAAGATGCCGCAGACCGTATCCAGCCGGTCCGCGATGCCGATCAGCGCGCCCTCATCGCGCGTGGGCAGAGAGTCCGTCGCGCCACGCGGCAGGTAGTGCTCGAAGATCGCGAGCGCGACCTCGGGCTTCTCCCCTGACGCCTTGGCGTACTCGCGGCCCATCACGCCCTGCAGCTCGGGGAACTCGCCCACCATGCCGGTGACGAGGTCCGCCTTGGCGAGCTCGGACGCGCGTTGGATGTTCGGCACCAGCGCGTGCTTGCCGAGCTTCTCCGCGAGATCCTTCGCCAGCGCCCGGAAGCGCTCCACCTTCTCCGTGTAGCTGCCGAGCTGCTGCTGGTACACGACGCGAGAGAGCTTCTCCACGCGCGAGCCCAGCGGCACTTTGCGATCTTCGTCGAAGAAGAACCGCCCGTCGGTGAGCCGAGCGCGAAGCACGCGTTCGTACCCGCGCAGAGACAGCTTCTCGTCCTTCACCGGCGTGTTCGAGACCGCGATGAACCGCGGCATCAGCTTCCCGGCTGAATCCTTCAGCGAGAAGTAGCGCTGGTGGCTCTTCATCTCCTGCACCAGCACTTCGGGAGGAAGATCGAGGTGCCGCTCTTCGAAAGTGCCGACCACGGGGTTGGGCAGCTCGACGAGGTTCACCACCTGATCGACCAGCGCCTCGTCTTCGATCAGCGTCCCGTTCGCGGTCTTCGCCGCCGCAGCGAGCCGGTCCTTGAGCAGCGCGCGCCGCTCCGCGATGTCCGGGATGACGTTCGCCTTCTTGAGAGCCGCCTCGTAGTCCGCGGGCTGCCGGACCTCGATCGCACCGGGTGACAGGAAGCGGTGACCGTGCGTCGTCCGTCCGCTGCGCACGTCTCCGAAGATGACCGGCAGCACCTCTTCGCCGAACAGCGCGACGATCCAGTGCAGCGGCCGGGCGAACGCGTTCTCCACGTCTCCCCAGCGCATGCTCTTCGCGAAATTGATCCCGTGCGACGCCTTGTGCAGGACGTCCTTCAGGATCTCAGGCGCGGTGCGGCCCTTCTCCTCCACTTCCGCCGCGAGGTACTCGCCCTTCGGCGTCTGCACGCGCTTGAGCTTGTCCACGGACAGCTTCACCGACTCCGCGAACTTCTCCGCGGCCTTCGTCGGCTTGCCTTCCTTGTCGAACGCCGCCTTCACCGGAGGCCCGAGCGCATCCTTCTTCACGTCCTCGGTCCGCTCCTGCATCCCGCGGATCAGCACCGCGATTCGCCTCGGCGTTCCGTACGTCTTCACCTCGCCGTGAGAGAGGCCCGAGGCGGCGAGCTGCTCGACGAGGATCTTCCGCACGTCCTCGATCGCCGGCACCACGAACCGGGCGGGAATCTCCTCCGCGCCCAGCTCCAGCAGAAAGTCCTTAGCCACGGGCCGCACCCTCCGCCTTGTCCGCCTTCTCCGTCTTCTGGAAGGTCACGCTCTTCCAGTACTCGGACGCAGGCTTCCCCTCGAGCAGCTGCGGCTGCTCTCCCACGGTCCACGCCGTCTTCAGCAGCGGATAGCCCAGCTTCTCGCGCACGCGCAGATAGCCCTCCGCGCAGAGCCGCGCGTTGTCGCGCACCCGCTTGATGAACGCCGCGCGTTCGGTGACGGAGATCGCCCCGCGCGCATCCAGCAGGTTGAACGCGTGGCTGCACTTGAGCGCGTAGTCGTAAGCGGGCAGCGGCAGGTCCTTCGTCGTGAGCCGCTTGCACTCCTTCTCGTACGCGTCGAACAGCGCAAACAGCATCTGCGGATCAGACTCCTGCTGCGCGTACTTCGACATCTCCACTTCGTTCTCGTGGAAGACCTCGCGGTACTTCACGCCCTTGACCCATTCGATGTCGTAAACGTTGTCCACGTTCTGCAGGTACATGCAGATGCGCTCGAGCCCGTAGGTGAGCTCCGCGGCGACCGGCTTGCAGTCGTAGCCGCCGCATTGCTGGAAGTAGGTGAACTGGGTGATCTCCATCCCGTCGCACCACACCTCCCAGCCCAGGCCCCACGCACCCAGCGTCGGCGACTCCCAGTCGTCCTCGACGAAGCGGATGTCGTGCTCCAGCGGGTTGATGCCGAACGCCTTGATGGATTCGAGATACAGCTCCTGCGTGTTCTTCGGAGCGGGCTTCAGGATCACCTGGAACTGGTGGTGCTGAAACAGCCGGTTCGGGTTCTCGCCGAAGCGCCCGTCCGCCGGCCGCCGCGAAGGCTGCACGTAAGCGACGTTCCAGGGCTCAGGTCCCAGCGCGCGAAGAAACGTCGAGGGGCTCATCGTGCCAGCGCCGACCTCGAGGTCGTAACCCTGCGCGATGATGCAACCCAGCTTCGCCCAGTGGTTCTGCAGCGAGAGAATCAGATCCTGAAAGTACATGCGGCAGGCCTTTTCCTAGGCGCCGCGCGGTGCGTCAAGCACCCATTGAGAAGCGTCGAGCCATGAGCAGTCCCGGTACGACGTCGCTCAGGCTGACGGGCTACTTCGCCGCCGGAAGGTCCGCCACGCGAAGCTTCATCGAGGTCACCTCACCCGCCTTGATCGGAGCCGAAAGAATCCGGTCCGTCCCATCGGGATCGATCACCCGCAGCTTGTACACGCCCACCGGGAACGGAATCTTCGTGAGCGGCGTGGTCCCAAGCTGATCATCGCCATCGAACACCGCCGCCGGAGGCACGGTGTACAGCGTGAGCCAGCCCACCCCGGAGTCCTTCGCGGTCTTCGAGCTGCGCGTGTCCAGCACCTGCACCTGATCCGGATCCAGCGCCTTGTCCGGATCCGTCACCTTTTTCGTCGCCGCACCCGTCCCGGTCTTCGCCGTC
>JBJMQN010000614.1:0-8902 GCA_045802665.1 Myxococcaceae bacterium
AGCCGCTGGCCCATGCCGTCGTGAAGATCTCGCGCGATGCGGCGGCGATCCTCTTCGAGGCTGTGAAGGAGCGAGTCGGTGAGCCGCTTCACCTCTTCCACCGCGGACTGCCAGCGCCGCTTCTGCTCCTGATACAGCCGCGCGTTGTCGACGGCGAGCGCTGCGACCTGCGTGAACTGCTTCGCCTGTTCGAACTCCGCTTCGGTGTACGGCTCGCCCGGCGCCCAGCGCGATCGGATGAAGGAGAGCACGCCGAGCACGCGGCCGCGCGCGGTGAGCGGGATCGCCATCGCGGAACGGGGCCCGCGCTTGAGGAGAACCTCACGGTGCTCTTCGCTCTGCGCGAGCGGCAGCAGCACCGCGTCCGGAACCAGGGGCGTGAACACCGGCTCGCCGGTCCGGATGACTTCCGCGATCGGTTCGCCGGCGCGCGTCGGATACTTGATCGCCCAGACGCGCAGCCGTTCACGCGCCTGCTGATCGTTCACGACCGAGTCCACGCGCCGCAGACTGCCGTCGGCTTCGAGGACGTCGATGAAGCACGTGTCCGCGAAACGAGGCACGCAGAGCTCCGCCACTCGGACGAGCGTCTGATCGTAATCGAGCGAGCTGTCGAGCAGCGCCTGCGCTTCCCGCAGGAAGCTGCTGCGTTCAAGAGTCACGGGTCCTCGGCAGGGGGCGACGCCTTGAACCTAAGGGTGATCCACGGAGCGTTCAATTCGTACAGACGCCCACCCGCTGAGGGTTTGCACTCAGACCCACACGCACTTTCCCTCCTTGGATTTTCGGCCGAGAAGTCGCTCTCATCCGGGTTGAATGGTCCCAGCCGCCACCCTCGAGAAGTTGCTCGTCGATTTTTCATCGCTGACCGAGACCCGAGCGAAGCGATCGCTCAACGGCACGGAGACCGCGAGGTTCATGCTCCTGCAGGACACGCTGCTCGAAGCGGGCATGGCATTGGCCGCGAAGGACAGTCCGTTTCCGACAAGGAGCCCGCGCGTCGCGATGGCGGTGGTGGTGACGTACCGGACGAAGGAAGGCGCGGCCCGAGCGGTGACCAAGGACATCGGCACGCGCGGCCTCTGCATCCTCACCGATCAGCGGCTGGAGCCGGGAACGATCATCGCGCTCAGCATGCACGTCGATGACTGGAGCGCGCCGCTGGAGACCGCGGGTGAGATCGTCTGGAGCTCGCCCACGGCGATGGGCGTGGCGCTGCGAGTGCTGAAAGCGGACGACGAAGCGAAGCTGCGCGAGCTCGTCGCGATGCGGATCAACCTCGCGGATCAGGTCCGCGCGATGCTTCGCACGAGGGAGCCCGCGGATGAGCGGCCGGTGGTGCAGCTCGGCACGTCTGTCGCGATGACGCTGGAGGATCTCAACCTGCGGGAAGCGACCACGGCGCTGCTCGCCCTGAATGATCTCTTCGTGGTGAACGCGCTGCCCGAAGGGACCGAGCCCGCTGTCGTCGTGACAGACGAGAACAGCGCGGAGCAGATGCGGCAGCGCTATCCGAACGCGCCCATGGTCCTCGTGAACGCGAGCGGCCACGACGCGCTCGCGGGCCCGCTGTCGAAGCTGAAGATCGCCGAGTTCGCCCGAGCCCCCTCCACCGCGTCCGCCGTGCTTCAAGCGGTTCAGCGCGCCGTGGAGTCAGCGCAGCTCGCCGCCCTGATGAACTAGAAGCCGGCGGCGCCTATCACTTGTCGTTGATCCCGAGTTCCTTCTTCAACTTCCCGACGATGTTGAAGTACTCGGTCCGGCTGAAGCCCACGTTGAGGATGTGGAAGTCCTTCTTCGCGAGCCCGACGCAGCCGAAGCAGTACGTGCAGTCAGAGAGGTTCTGGCACATCACCAGATACGCGCTGCCGGTGCAGTTCTCGCTCTGCACGCAGTACGCGCACTGGTGGCAGTTCTTGCACTCGAGGCAGTGGCTGCAGTTGTTGCAGAGGTTGCAGCGCGTGCAGTGGGTGCACTGAAAGCACGCCTCGCAGTCCTTGCAGAACATGCAGTTCGCGCAACGCTCGCAACCGGTGCAGGCATAGCTGCCCGGGTTGCCGGCCGTGGAGGAGAACTGCTTGGCGAGCTGGCCGTAGCTCTCCATGAATTCACGGCGCGAGGCGGAGGCGATCTTCGCTTTTGCCTCGGCGTCCGCGCTGACGACGGCTGTGGTGGCGCTCTTCGCTCGCGTGCTCACGGGCAGGAAGCTTTAGCGCAGCTTGGACAGGCCCGCGAGATCCAGTTCGCCGGAGAGCCGCCGCACTTCGCGCGTGTCCGGGTATCCCACCGTGGTGACCGCGACGACGTACCGGTCTCCCACGAGCAGGTTCGCCTCCGCCCGGTCCTGATCCGAATCGAACCGCACGAAGCCCACCGCGTTCTTCAGCTGCAGCGGGCCGGACGGATCATCCGCATCTCGTGACGCGGCATCTTTCGCGGCCGCCGTGATCGCCTTGCCGAGCCGTTCGGAGACGGAGGTGTCGACGATGCGCACCGAGACCTCCTGCGATTTTTTCTGGAACACGCGCTCTGCCTCGCTGACCACGACCTCGCCGTACTTGCCGGTGGACCCTTCGTCCTTCACCTGATCGAAGCCGGGCAACGAACGCGGGAGAAATCCGCGCAGATCCCGGAAGTGCACGATGTCGCTCCTCGCGATGGGCGCGGACGGCGTCGGTGAAGGGGCGGGGTCCGCGGATTTTTTGCAGCCGGCCACGGCGATGACCGCGAGCAGGCAGGCGAGACGAAAGGGCTTTGCGCGCACCACTGCATGAAAGGGTAGAAGGAGGCCGCGTTTCAATGGACCTCGGGAAGCTCAACCCACCTCAGCGCCAGGCCGTCGTGACGACCGAAGGCCCGCTGCTCGTGCTCGCGGGCGCGGGGAGTGGGAAGACGCGCGTCATCACCCACCGCATCGCACACCTTCTGGACAAGAAGGTCGCAGCGAAATCCATCCTCGCGGTCACCTTCACCAACAAAGCCGCCGCCGAGATGAAGGAGCGCGTCGTCCACCTGGCCGGCGCGAAGGCGAACGCGGTGACCGTGAGCACCTTCCACGCGTTCGGCGCGGAGCTGCTTCGAGAAGACATCCACCGGCTCGGCTATCCGAAGAAGTTCGCGATCGCGGACATGGGAGATCAGCTCGCGATCATCCGCAGGGCGATGCGCGAGCGGCAGATCGATGACCGCGCGTTCGACGCTCGGAAAGTGCTGACGGCGATCAGCCGCGCGAAGAATTCGAACATCGTCCCCGAGCCAAAGCCCGAAGGCATGGGCGACGACTACGATCTCATCACCGCGGAGGTCTTCTCGCTCTACCAGCTCGCGCTGAGGGCGCAGGGCGCGGTGGACTTCGACGATCTGATTCTGCTCCCCACGCGGCTGCTCACCGAGTTCGAGGATCTCCGCGGCAAGTACCACCGGCGCTTCCGCTATCTGCTCGTGGACGAGTTTCAGGACACGAACGTCGCGCAGCTGGAGCTGCTCAAAGCGCTCACCGGCGAGAGCAAGAACGTCTGCGCGGTGGGCGACGACGACCAGTGCATCTACAGCTGGCGCGGCGCGGAGGTGCGCAACATCCTCGACTTCGACCGCATCTTCTCAGGCGGCGCAGAGGTGCGGCTCGAGCAGAATTACCGCTCGACGAGCGTGATTCTGGAGGGCGCCAACGCCGTCATCGCGCAGAACCCCGAACGCAAGGCCAAGCGGATGTGGACCGACAAGCTTGGCGGAGAAAAGATCCGCGTCGTCGTCGCGCAGGGCGAAGAGGAAGAGGCCCGCTTCGTCGCGCACGAGATCCACAAGCACATCTCGCAGGGCGTCTCGCCCGAGGACATCGCGGTGCTCTACCGGACGAACGGCCAGAGCCGGCCGATCGAAGAGATGCTGCGCGAGAAGGGCGTGTTCTACGAGGTCGTCGGCGGCTCCGAGTTCTTCGACCGCCGCGAGGTGAAGGACGTGATCGCCTACTTCAAGGTGATCGCGAATCCGCTGGATGAAGTGTCGTTGCTGCGCATCGTGAACGTGCCGGCGCGGGGGATTGGCGACGTGACGATGGAGCGGCTCGTGGCCCACGCCCGAGCGCTGCAGCTCCCCCTCAGTCAGGCGATGGCGAAGGCCTCCGAGTTCGAGGATCTGCCGAACGGCGCGGCCGAGCGGGTGTCGGACTTCCTCTCGATCATCGATCGCTACCGGAAGTCGTTCACGAAGGGGAACCTCTCGGCGGTCACCTCGCAGCTGCTCGACGAGATTGGCTTCAAGGAAGCGGCGCGCATGCAGACTCAGAGCGCGACCGTCGCGGACAGAAAGCTCAAATCGGTGGATCAGGTGCTGCAGTCGCTGGACGCGTTCGAGAAGCGCGAAGGCCCGAAGGCGGGGCTGCTCACGTACCTGAACAGGCTCAGCCTCGACACCAAGGACGAAGAGGACGAAGTCCCGCACGACAACCGGCGCGTGACGCTGATGACGCTGCATGGCAGCAAGGGGCTCGAGTATCGCGTCGTGTTCTTCGTCGGGATGGAAGAGGACCTGATGCCGCATTCCGGCATGCAGGGCGAAGCGCAGAACCTCGGAGAAGAGCGACGGCTCTGCTACGTGGGCATCACCCGCGCACGCGAGCTCCTCTACCTGACCCGAGCGGCGACGCGGATAAAGCGCGGCAAGGAAGTACCCCGGACGCCCAGCCGCTTCCTCGCGGACCTCCCGCCCGAGCTGGTGGAGCTGAACGACCTCACGGCCGCGCCTGCTGGCCCGCCGACCGAGAAGGAGAAGAACTTCTTCGCCAGCTTGAGGGACCAGCTCAAAAAGAGCGGGTGACCGTGGACCGGCCAAAATTCCAGCGTCCACTTGACTTACATCCAACCTCCCCGTAGATCGCCGCCCCTTTCCGTAGCCGACCCCCTGGATTTATGGGGCGTCGCCTGCGGTTGATGAACGCAGCTTTCGCGGCACCGCCGCCCGATTTTCTGGAGTCGAATCAGATGCCTCACAAGACCTACAGCGCGAAGCCGAAGGACATCAAGCGCGAGTGGCACATCGTCGACGTGTCCGACAAGATCCTCGGCCGCGCGGCGTCGCAGATCGCGACCATCCTCAAGGGCAAGCACAAGCCCATGTACACGCCCTCGATCGACACCGGCGATCACGTCGTCGTGATCAACGCGGCGAAGATCAAGGTCACGGGCAACAAGGAAGAGCAGAAGATGTACTACCGGCAGCCGCGCGCCGGCTTCCCGGGTGCCCTCAAGAGCTCCACGCTCAAAGACCTCCGCGCGCGTCACCCCGAAGACGTGGTGATCAACGCCGTGAAGCGCATGCTTCCCCGCAACGCGCTCGGCCGTCAGATGATGACGAAGCTCAAGGTGTACGCCGGCGCGGAGCATCCCCACATCGCTCAGAAGCCGAAGGCCCGTCAGGTCGAGGCGTAATCTTCAGGACAAGGACGAACAGCAATTATGGCTACGGCTACTGACAAGGGTTTCTACGCGACGGGCCGCCGGAAGGAAGCGACGGCGCGCGTGTGGATCAAGCAGGGCAACGGCGCGGTCACGATCAACGGCCGCGACATCAACGAGTACTTCGGCCGCGAGACGTCCAAGATGATCCTCGCGCAGCCGCTGCAGCTCATCGAGCAGCACGGCAAGGTCGACGTGACCGTGAACGTGCGCGGCGGTGGCCTCTCCGGCCAGGCCGGCGCGATTCGCCACGGCATCGCCCGCGCGCTCACCAAGCTGGACCCCGCGTTCCGGTCGCCGCTGAAGAAGGCCGGCTTCCTGACCCGCGACGCGCGCGCCGTTGAGCGCAAGAAGTACGGTCAGCCCGGCGCCCGCCGCCGCTTCCAGTTCTCCAAGCGCTAAGCGCGTTCTGCGCAGTTCGCTCGAGCCGCGATCCCTCTGTGGGTTCGCGGCTCGTCGCGTTTCTGGGGCGTTTCTGGGGCTGATGTACGCATCCGCACTCGGTAGGTGAGGGTGCGAGCGTCCGTGGCCGAGGATTTCATGGCCTCGCGGTGCACGGTGCTAGCATCGCGCGCACTCATGGAACTGAACGAGATCCTCCAGATCGCCCTTCGCGGCGGCGCCTCCGACATTCACCTGAAGGCTGGTCTTCCACCGATGTTCCGCGTGGACGGCTCGCTGGTGCCGCTCAAGGACGGGCGCCGTCTGCCGCCGGAGGAAGTGGCGCGGATGGCGTTCGGGATCATGAACGACTACCAGAAGGAGAAGTTCAAGAACACGAACGAGGTGGACCTCGCCTACGGCGTTCCCGGCCTCGGCCGCTTCCGCGTGAACGTGTTCCAGCAGCGCGGCACCGTGGGCTGCGTGCTCCGCGTGATTCCGTTCAAGGTCCTCTCGGTGCGCGAGCTGAACCTGCCGCCCATCCTCGAGAAGATCGCGCTGGATGAGCGCGGCCTGATCCTCGTCACCGGCACCACCGGCTCCGGTAAGTCCACGACGCTGGCCGCCATGGTCGACCATGTCAACAGCACCGCCGCGCGCCACATCGTGACGATCGAAGATCCGATCGAGTTCCTGCACTCGGACAAGCGCTCGGTGATCAATCAGCGCGAGATCGGGTCCGACACCGGGTCATTCGCCCGCGCGCTGCGCCGTGTGCTGCGCCAGGACCCGGACATCATCCTCATCGGTGAGATGCGCGACGAGGAGACCGTGCGCACCGCCCTCTCCGCCGCGGAGACAGGACACCTCGTGCTCTCCACGCTGCACACCGCCGACGCGCCGGAGACGATCAACCGCGTCATCGACTTCTTTCCGCCCCACCAGCACCGTCAGGTGCGGGCGATGCTCTCCTCGACTCTGCGCGGCGTCATCTCGCAGCGGCTCGTGCCGTCTCTGGACGGGGGCCGTGTCGCCGCCCTAGAGATCCTCCGGACCACAGGTCGCGTCCGGGACGCGATCATGAATCCGGACGAGACGGCGCTGCTGCCGACAATCATCGCCGAGGGTGCCTTCTACGGCATGCAGACGTTTGACCAGGCGCTGTTCGCCCATGTGCAGGGCGGCCGGATCAGTCGCGATGAGGCGCTGGCCGCCGCCACGAGCCCGCAGGACTTCAAGCTGCTGCTCGCGGCCGAGGGGCGGGTGGGCACCTCGATGGCCGACGTCCTGGCGACGTCGGCAGCGCCCGCCGCCGGCGACTGATTCGTCGCTTACGACGCCTGCGTCAGACGGCGCGATCGGCGAGAGAGGCGCTCCGCACGACTCTCCGGCGGTGCTCAGGCGACGCGGAGGGCGAGATCGTCCGCCAGCGGCATGTCCAGCAGCCGCCGGTCGATCGCGTGAAACGCCTCGACGACCCGCGGGTCGAAGTGCCCGCCGGCAAGGGCTTCGATCTCAGCAAGAGCGCGTTCCTCGTCCCACGCCGGCTTGTAGGGCCGCTCGTGCGTGAGGGTGTCCCACACGTCGGCCAGAGCGGTGATCCGCCCGGCCAGCGGGATCTCCGCGCCGACTAGTCCGGCGACGTACCCGTTGCCGTCCCAGCGCTCGTGATGGGTCCCGGCAATCTCGGATGCCATGCGGAGGACCGGTGATCGGGCGGTGGCCAGGATGCGCGCGCCGATCTCGACGTGGCGCATCATGTGCATCCATTCGGCCGGCGTGAGCTTGTCGGGCTTGAGCAGGATCCGGCGCGAAATTCCAACCTTGCCGATGTCGTGCAGCGGCGCGGCGTCACGGATCGTGGCCACGAACTGCTCATCGAGGTCGAGCGCCTGGGCGATGAGCGCGGCGCCGACGCCGACGCGCTGGGCGTGCTGATAGCTGTCGTCGTCGTGATAGTCAGCGATCGCGGCCAGGATCGAGAGACTCTCGCGCGCGGTATCGACCTCGCCGGTGCGCTCGCGGACGGCGTCTCGGAGAATGGCGTTGCGGTCGCGCAGCTGTCGCTGAAGATGTCGCGTCTGCAGGGCGTTTTGCACCCTGACAAGGAGCTCGGTGATGTCGACGGGCGCCGCGACGAAGTCGCGGACGCCGTTGGCGAGTGCCCACCGGCGCACATCGGAACTTGTCTGGCTGCTGAGGGCCAGCACCTGGAGGCTGTCGGCACCGTCGACGAGATGGTGGATCGCGTCAAGGGCGCGGTGTGAGGACTCGGGAATGTCGAAATCGAGCAGGACGAGGTCCGGCTGCTCGGTGACGCAGAGCTCCAGTGTCCGCGTGGGGTCCGCGGTGATGACCACATCGGTGTAGCCGGCCTGGGCCAGCGCGTCCTGGACCGCCTCGCGTCCCGGACCGGGGGCGTGGACGAGAAGCAGGCGCATGTGGGCGAACTGGGTCATCTGCGATGCGTCCTCATTTTGTGAGCGGCGGCAGCGCCTCGGGGACGCGCGCGCGCCACAGGGCCTTATCGGCACAGGCACGGCGCCGCTTGATGGTTTTCGGGTTCATGGCCGCTCCTGCGAACGGCGCCTTGTCCTGTCCCGATGCAACAGGAGTCCACGCCGCGGCGCCGGGGCTCAAGACCGGGGCTGCGCCGCCGACTAGTTCCAGTGATTCACGTGCGCGCCCGTGCTCTCTCACCGACCCAGGATCCGCCCGCACCGCGGCGCAGGTTCGCGCTCACCCGCGACGGCGGCTTCACGCTGATCGAGGTCCTGGTCAGCGCGCTCCTCGTCGCCCTTATCTCGGCTGCTGCAGCCAAGGCGCTCATCACGACGTCGCATACCAGCGCCGACCAGCGGCTGCGCTCACAGGCCGACGGCCTGGCCACCCAGGACCAGGAGCGCCTGCGCGGCCTCAGCGACACGCAGCTGGCCAGCCTCTCTCAGTCTCACTCGTCGCCACTCGACGGGACCACCTTCACCGTTCAGTCGACCTCCACTTACGAGGACACGACCGGCGCGACGAGCTGCAGCTCCACCGCCGCCGCCTACTATCGAATCGTCTCC
>JBJMQN010000615.1:0-16357 GCA_045802665.1 Myxococcaceae bacterium
ACTTGCGGGGATTGACCAGCAAGAGGCGCCCTTTAGTGGCCTACGAGGGCACCCGGTTACAAATGTTTTCGATTCTTTATTCGCACGCGTCCTGCCGCCCGCTGCCCTGAAGAGGCGAGGCGACCAGGCACGCGTGGAACCCGTCTTCCGCTTCGGCGACCAGCTCTCCGCCCGAGTGCAGAGCGCGGGTCAAGACCGGCCCCTGCGGAACGTCTTCGCACATCGCGGCGTAGGGAGCGGCGCAGAAGCCGGGCGCGGTCTCTTCTCCCCCGCGCGTTTGATTAACCGGCGAGCCTGGCAGCAGCGAGACCACCAGCACGCAGAGCGAGAACGCGAGCGCACCCACGAGCCCGAAGCGCGGGCCACGATTCTGCTGCGAGCGCAGCGCGTCCAGCATCCCCTTGCGAACGTGCGACAGCGGCGGGCGAACGTTCGAGCGGCGGAGGAAGGCCTCGCGCTCAGCGGACAGGTAGCGCAGCTGCAGGGCGCACTCCGCGCAGGAGGCCACATGGGTCGCGGCGGAGGCGGCCTCGTGGGGCGAGAGCTCGCCGTGAACGAGCGAATCGAGCAGCGTGACGTCGCAGCTCATGGTGCTTCCTCCTCGAGAAATGTTCGGAGCTGGCCGCGAGCGCGGTGGATCTCCACCTTCGTCTTCGCGAGGGACCAGTCCATCAGTGAAGCGATGTCGGCGTAAGAGAGGCCGTGGTCCGCTCGGAGCAGGAGCACGGTGCGGCGATCTTCGGGGAGCTTCTGCAGGGCGCCGTTGAGGAGCTCGCCGGACTCGCGCGAGAGCAGGAGTGACTCGGGGTTGTCGCCGGTGTGGAGCGCTTCAGGCGCGTCTTCATGCGCGGCATCGAGCGAGGACTCAGGATGGCGCAGCCGGTTTCGGCGGTGCTCGAGCGTGATGTGGCGGGCGATGCCGTACAGCCAGGAGGCGAGCCGCTCTTCGTCTTTCAGCGCGTGGAGCTTCTGGTACGCGCGGACGAACGTCTCCTGCGTGGCCTCGTCCGCGGCCGGAGAGTCGCCGAGCAGGTCAGCGAGGAACCGGTGGACGTTCGGCGCATGGCGATCGAACACGTGGCGGAACGCGTCCGCATCGCCGTCGCGGGCGCGGAGCAGCAGCGTTCTGTCATCGAGTCGGGCAGCGGAAACGAACGGATTCCGGAGGAGCGCCCAGACCGCGGGGAGGTTCGCCACGGGAGGTATGTGCCAGAAGAGCGGCCAGGGTTACAACCGGGAGCAAGTGGCTGAATTCCCGAGGGTTACCGCCGGGGGCGGCGCCGAGGCTTTTGCGGATCAGCGCTCGCCGCATTTCTCGCCCGGCATGCGCGGTTTTCTGCGAGAACGCGCGCGATTTTCCCGATGGACGAACGCACGCTCAAGAAGCTCCTCGAGGACGTGAAGAAGAACCGCGTGTCGGTGGACGCGGCGACCGCGACCTTGAAGGACATGCCGATAGCGGAGCTCGGCTATGCGACCGTGGACACGCACCGGGAGCTGCGGGTGGGCGTGCCAGAGGTCGTGCTCGGCGGGCCGAAGACGGTGAAGCAGCTGCTCGGGATCGTGCACGCGCTGGATGATCGCAAGCAGTCGGTGCTCGTGACGCGGCTCAAGCCCGAGCAGGCCGAGGCGCTGGTGCGCGAGTTTCCGCACGGCACCTTTCATGAGGTCGCGCGCGTGTTCGAGATCCGCCGCGGCAAGCACAAGGCGGGGAAGGTGGCGGTGGTCTGCGCGGGGACCTCGGATCTGCCGGTCGCGGAAGAGGCGGCGGTGACGGCGGAGGCGCTGGGGGCGAAGGTGACGCGGATCACCGATGTTGGCGTCGCGGGCCTGCACCGGATATTGCGGCGGCGCGGAGATCTGCAGAGCGCGGACGCGGTGGTGGTGGTGGCGGGGATGGAGGGGGCGCTCGCGTCGGTTGTGGGCGGGCTGGTTTCCGCTCCGGTCGTGGCCGTGCCGACGTCGGTGGGCTACGGCGCCCAATTGAACGGAATTGCAGCGCTGCTCACGATGATCAACAGCTGCGCGTCGAACGTCGCCACCGTGAACATCGATAACGGGTTTGGCGGCGGGTACTACGCGGCGCTGATCTCGCGGACGAAGGGCACGCGCTGATGGGCCGCGTTCTGTACCTCGAGCCGGTGGGAGGAATCGCCGGCGACATGTTCATGGCCGCGGGGATCGATCTCGGGGTGGAGGTGTCCGCGATCGAGAAGGCGCTGTCCGGGCTCGGAGTTTCGGGATGGAAGCTGTCCGTGTCGAAGCAGGCTCGGCACGCGATCACCGGCACGCACGTGGACGTCGTGGTCGACAAGTCCGCCGCCGTGCCCGAGCGATCGCTCTCCGACATCACCGCGCTCATCCGCGCCTGTTCGACGATGAGCGAGGAGGCGAAGAACGGGGCGCTCCGCACGTTCGAGATCATCGGCCGGGCGGAAGCGAAGATTCACAACGTCCCGCTGGAGCAGATTCACTTTCACGAAGTCGGCGCGGTGGACTCGATCGTGGACATCTGCGCGTCGGCGATCGTGCTGGAGCTGCTCGGATCGCCGGAGGTTTTCTGCGCGCCGCCGCCGATGGGCAGCGGAATCGCGAAGATGGCGCATGGTTCGATCCCGATTCCCGCTCCGGCGACGCTGGAGATTCTGCGGGAGGTGCCTGTCCGGTTCGAAGGCGTGGGCGAGCTGACGACGCCGACGGGTGCGGCGATCTTGAAGTCGTTCGCGCGAGTGGGCGAGACGCCTGCGCTGATCCCTGAACGGACGGGCTACGGAATCGGGACGAAGGATTGGAAGGACCGCGCGAACGTGCTGCGGGCCACGATCGGGACGACGCTCCCGGCAGGGACGTTGCGGCGGCTCTCGGGGGAGTCGTCCCTCGAGACGATCGGCCAGGATTTCGAGGCGACTCGCGAGCGCATCCGAGAGATCGAGGCGAAAGCGCTGGAGAAGCTCCACGATCGAGGCAATCACGCGCTCGTCTTCGAGGCGAACCTCGATGACTGCTCACCCCAGTTGATCGGGCTGCTCATCGAGAGGCTGATCAGCGCCGGCGCGTTGGACGCGTGGGTCACGCCGGTCACGATGAAGAAGGGTCGCCCGGGTCACGTGCTGTCGGCGCTGTGCCGCGCGGACAAGCAGGACGAGATCGTGAGTCTTCTGTTCGCGGAGTCCACCACGCTGGGCGTGCGCAGCTACGAGGTGAAGCGCGAAGAACTGGAGCGCCGCTTCGAGAGCGTGGAGACGAAATACGGAGCCATCAGGATCAAGCTTGGCTCTCGTCGCGGCGCCGTGCTCAACGCGAATCCCGAGTACGAAGACTGCCGCGCGGCTGGCGAGAAGCACGGCGTCGCGGTGAAGCAGGTCTGGGCGGAAGCACTGGCCGCGTGGACCCGCCGGGAGCAGAAGTAGCGAAGCGGCGCTTTCGTCGCGCCGCGCGTCCGGAAGGGGCCCTGCCCGCGTACTGGTACCGTCGGCCCCGACCAGGCTCGGCAGGGCCGCTGGCGACACTGTTGCGTCTGGGCGCATGAAACGGGCATGAAACGGGCGATCCGTACGCGAGTCCCACGCGTTGCTTGCCGCCGGAGGCGCGAGCTCCACGAGGGCGGTCTCCAGGATTTGGCGACGCTCAGAGCGCGACGGCTAGATAGGGTGGCTGGAAAAACCAACCCTAATTCGGGTTCAAACTGAGTTTCAGGGTTGGTTTTTCCAGCCACCCCTTGCGCGCGAGAGTCCGGGTTTAGCGGATGGAATGGTTCGTCGGCACACAAGCGTCCTCATCCATGAGTGCGCACTGGCCCTTCGCATTCCACCGTCGTGCCGGCTACGTCCCCTGCCGGCGATCCTCTTTCGTCTCCCGCCGATCCTCTCGCAGCTCGCGGTGATCCTCACGCTTCTCGCGATGGTCGCGCATGAGCTCGTGCTCGCTCATGCGGATGAGCTCTGCGATCAGCGCGCTGCGGCGATCCAGCGATGGCGCATCCGTGCGGCTCGCGAGCGTTCCGTACTCCCCACGAATCGCGCTCAGCCGCTCATACGCGACCTTCTCCACCGTCCGGTCGCGGCGGTCGTCGTTCAGGTCTCGTCGATCATCGCGCTTGTCGTGAACGTCATCGGCGGTGACCGCTGCAGATTTCCCTTCGCGTGCGTCGCGTCGAAGCTCGCGTCGGTCGGAGCCGAGCTCGCCCTTGTCTCGGCGCACCTCGGCCTGGTCCTGTCCGAACTCTCGCGCGGACTCATTCAGCTCGTGATCGATCATCGCGAGGAGCCGTGCGTCGATCTCGGAAACGGACGCGACATTCTTCGCTCGCGCCTCTTCCAACCTCGCCTGCACTTCGCGAAGCCGCGCCGCGTCCAGCCGGTCGTCGTCGAGCTGTCGCTGATCGCGGGCGATCTCCCGTCGATCCTCCGCTCGTTCCATCCGGTCCCGTCGCATCTGACCGCCCGCGCAGCCCACGAGCGCGCACACCGCTGCCAATCCGATGAGCTTGTTCATGACCCTCTCAACACGTAGCCCCGCAAAAGGTTGCGGGCTCAATTTCCGCCGAACCCGCCGCCTGGATCGAAGTGAAACGGGTACCGCACCTTGATCGTCCCGTTCCCATCCGGCGGCGGAAAATCCGCGTGGCCCACTTTTTCGAGCACGCACGCCTCGAAGAACGGCGAGTGCAGCTCGCTCTCGGGGACTTCGCCCACCGACATCCGTCCGCCACCGTCGAAGCTCTCGATCGTGAAGTCCAGTTTCACCGTCCCGCCCAGCGACGGATCAGTCTTCAACGCCTGCCGATAGCATTCCGCGATCAGCGGCTTCACCGCATTGATCGCCTTGCGGATCTGGTCCTTCTGGGCGACGACCGCAGGATCGGGAGCAGCGACGGCGGTGTTGCTCTGACCATTGCTGCCGGCCGCACCGGAAGACCCGACCGTCGAGCCCGCATTCGCCATCGGCTGGAGCTGACCGGCGTCCGTCCTCGGCAGCTCCACCGCCGTTCGGGTGTTCACCTCAGGTGGCGCCTTCACCTCCTGCGGCAACTGGGCGGCCACGCCCGCATCGGCGACGACCCCTTTCTTCACATAGGCCGGTGCCACTTCCTCCGGACTCGTGGACGCGACGCTGACGGGCGTAGGTCCCAAATAGACTTCATCCTCCCGAGTCGCTCGCCAGACGGCGATCACCACGACCACCAGCACCACCGCGCCCGCGATCAAAAAGAGAAGCCGCCTCTGCCGAGCATCCATGAGCTGCGGACGCTACAGCGAGGCGGCTTCGAAAATCTCAGCGACAGCTCACTGCTGCAGAATCGCCTGCAGCTTCGCCTTGTCCGGCTCGAACTGGAACGCGCTGAAGAGCATGTGGCTGTTCTGCATGTCGAGGATGCGCGGCTTGATCGCCGCCACCGCCGCGAGCTTGTCGTTCGCGAAGCTGATCCTGCTCAGGATCTGCAGCACCTGCGTGCAGACGAAGTTGTTCATCGGGGCCGCCTGCTGGACGACGCGCACCTTCCCGTTGCCGAAGTTCTCGCTGTCGATCGCCGCGATGAGCCCGCGCAGCTGCTGATCGCTCATCGGGTAAACCTGAGGAGGAGGCGGCGGCAGGTGGTTCTGCGGCGGCGGCTGCTGTCCCTGCTGCTGATCTCGCATCATGTCGTAGACGGACGGCGCGCTGGAGACGTCGTCGTGCAGATCATCGAGCTGGGTGCGGATTCCCTTGAGGAGCCCGATCAGCGCGGGGTTGCCCTTCGCCATCGCGATCGCGTCGGACAGATCCTTCTTCGACTTGGTCAGCTTCCAGGAGGTGCGGTTCTTGTCCACGACCACCGGATCGCGATCGCGGTGATCCCGGTCGTGATCATCCCAGCGGCCGTCTCCATTTTCGTAACCGCCGTTGCCGTTGCCATTTCCGTAACCGTTCCCATTCCCATACGCCGACGCGCCGTGATCATGATCACCGGCGAAGGCGGGAGCGGCGCAGAGCAGCGAGAGCGCGATGAACGTGAGGGGCTTCATGAAAGGTTGCTCCTTGTGAGGAATCGTTCTCGCTTTAGCAGACGTAGCGCTGGCCAGCCGCATTCAGACACGGCAGATTCGCCGGCCACTTCTCCCTACCCGAGGCTCATTTCAAATGGCTGAGAACAGCTCGAACCAGTGGTTGCAGATCAAGGACTTCCTCAAGAAGGCCGGCGACGACATGAAGCGCGTCGGCGAGGACATCAAGACGGAGACGACCCGGCTCGTCGAAGAGCTCCGCGATCCGGAGAAGCAGGCGAAGGCGAAGGAGAAGCTGTCCGAGCTCGGCGTCTGGGCGAAGTCCACCGCTCAGGGTGCCGCTGACCTCGCTGACGCAGCGATGAAGAAGATCGAAGAGCGGATGTCCACCGCCAGCGACTACGTGTCGGAGACTCTGGGCGGAAGTGGGAAAACGGAGCAGACCGCAGCCGCCGCGGCCCCGAAGAAGAAGAAGCCGGCCGCCCGGAAGCCGACGAAGGCCAAAGCGAAGCCAGCGAAGAAGACGATCGGGAAGAAGAAGAAGGCCTGAAGCAAGGGATTCCCGGGCGTGGAAGCTGATTGTTTCCCCTCACTTCCATGCCATAGTCGCATCAGATGTCCCCTTCGAGCGACGACAAGGGAAAGTTCTCCGCGAACATCAGCCAGGACGTAATCGACGAGGCGCTCAAGAGCGTGCGCAAGCACACTGGAGAGCCGCCCGCCGAAGCCGCTCCTGCCCCATCCGCGCCGCCCGGCGATGCCGCACCGGCTGCCGCGGAAGCTGCGTCCGCGCAGACTCCCCAGGACAAAGAGATCGAGCAGCTCAAGGCCCAGCTGGAGTTCAGCCAGATGAAGGGCCGCGAGCTGATGGAGAAGGTCAAGGACAGCCACGAGCGCATGCTCCGAGCGACCGCTGACCTCGAGAACTTCAAGAAGCGCGCGCAGAAGGAGCGCGACGAGGTCTCGAAGTTCGGCTCGGAGAAGCTGCTCAAGGACTTCCTGCCGGTGCTCGACAACTTCGATCGCGCGCTGGACCACGCGAAGGGCCCGGGCGACTTCGACAGCCTGCGACAGGGCCTGCTGATGACGCGGAAGCTGTTCGAGGACACGCTCGCGCGGCACGGGGTGAAGGGGTTCACCGCCGCGGGGCAGATCTTCGATCCGCGCCTGCACGAAGCGATGCAGCAGGTGGAGACGAAGGATGTGCCGCCGAACACCGTGGTGATGGAGGTGGTGCGCGGCTACACGTTGAATGACCGGTTGATCCGGCCAGCGCTGGTGTCGGTAGCGAAGGCGCCCGCGCCCGAAGAGACGAAGCCGCCCGAAGCAGCGGGCGACCAGCAGAAGCCGAGCGAAGGGAACTAGTCCGGGGGGACTTTCAAGGCCATGGGCAAAGTCATCGGCATCGATCTGGGCACGACGAACTCGTGCGTCGCCGTCATGGAGGGCGGCGAACCGGTCGTCATTCCCAATTCAGAAGGCAGCCGCACCACGCCGTCGATGGTGGCGTTCACCGAATCCGGCGAGCGGCTCGTGGGTCAGATCGCGAAGCGGCAGGCGATCACCAATCCGGAAAACACGCTCTTCGCGGTGAAGCGGCTCATTGGCCGCAAGTTCGATTCACCCGAGGCCAAGAAGGCGATTTCGGTCAGCCCGTTCAAGGTCGTCGCCGCGCAGAACGGTGACGCGGGGGTGGAGATCCGCGGCAAGCCGTACAGCCCGCCGGAGATCTCGGCGATGGTGCTCGGCAAGATGAAGCAGACCGCCGAGGACTACCTCGGTGAACCCGTGACCGAAGCGGTGATCACCGTCCCGGCGTACTTCAACGACGGTCAGCGGCAGGCGACGAAAGACGCGGGGCGCATCGCGGGGCTGAACGTCCTGCGCATCATCAATGAGCCCACCGCGGCCGCTCTGGCGTACGGCCTCGACAAGCAGAAGGAAGGCAAGAGCGAGAAGGTCGCCGTCTACGATCTCGGCGGCGGCACGTTCGATATCTCGATCCTGGAGCTCAACTCCGGCGTCTTCGAGGTGAAGTCCACCAACGGCGACACGTTCCTCGGCGGTGAAGACTTCGATCAGCGGATCATCGACTGGCTCGCGGGGCGCTTCAAAGAGACGAACAAGATCGATCTGCGCAAAGACCGCATGGCGCTGCAGCGCCTGAAGGAAGCGGCGGAGCGCGCGAAGCACGAGCTGTCCTCGGCGACCGAGACGGAGATCAACCTCCCGTTCATCACCGCGGATGCGACGGGCCCCAAGCACCTCGTGGAGACGATGGACCGGCCCACGCTGGAGGGCCTCGTCGGAGATCTGATCGACCGGACGATCGGCCCGTGCCAGATGGCGCTGAAGGACGGCGGGGTCAGCGCGCAGCAGATCAACCAGGTGCTCCTCGTCGGCGGCATGACGCGCATGCCGAAGGTGCAGGAGAAAGTGAAGTCCATCTTCGGCCGCGAGCCGCACAAGGGCATCAACCCGGACGAGGTCGTCGCGATCGGCGCGGCCATTCAGGGTGGCGTGCTCAAGGGCGAGGTGAAGGACGTCCTGCTGCTCGACGTCACGCCGCTGTCTCTGGGCGTCGAGACGGCGGGCGGCGTGTTCACGAAGATCATCGACAAGAACACGACGATCCCCTGCAAGAAGAGTCAGGTGTTCTCCACCGCGGTGGACAACCAGCCGCTCGTGTCCGTGCACGTGCTTCAGGGCGAACGCGAGATGGCGGCGGACAACAAGACGCTGGCGCGCTTCGAGCTCGTCGGTATCCCGCCGGCGCCGCGTGGCGTGCCGCAGATCGAAGTCACTTTCGACATCGACGCGAACGGCATCGTGCACGTCTCGGCGAAGGACCTGGGCACCGGCAAGCAGCAGGCGGTGCGCGTCGTCGGCAACTCCGGCCTCACCGAGCAGGAAATCCAGCGGATGATCGCGGACGCGGCGCAGCACAGCCAGGACGACAAGAAGAAGCGCGAGCTGGCGGACCTGCGCAACAACGCGGAAGGGCTCATCTACACGACGGAGAAATCGCTCGAGGAGTACGCGAGCATGCTCACCGAGAAGGACCGTGAAGAGATCCGGTCCGACATGGAGAACCTCAAGAAGGTGAAGGACCTCGAGGATCCCGTGAAGGTGAAGGAGGCGCTGCAGCGGCTGGAGGGCAGCGCGTACCGGATCGCGGATGCGATCTACTCGGAGCAGAAGACGTAGGCGCGTTCAGCGCTGAGCGTCGATCGGGGCCACTCGCCTTCTGCGCCGAGGTGACCGGCGCTCCAGCTCCGGATCGTCAACGCCGCGTTCAGCTTGCCGCGTTCGCCGCGAAGTACACGAGCCCGAGCGCGATCGCAGCTGGCAGCATCTGCATGAAGAGGATGGTCCGCTTCACGGTGATGCCTCCGTAGATGCCGGCGATGATCACGCACGAGAGGAAGAACACCTTCACCTGAAAGGCCATCGCCGAGTCGTGGAGGAGCAGTGCCCAGACGAGGCCCGCTGCGAGGAAGCCGTTGTAGAGGCCCTGATTCGCCGCGAGCGTCTTCGATTCAGTCGCGAACTGCGGCGTGATCTGGAACGTCTTGTGCCCGCGCGGGGTGTTCCAGAGGAACATCTCCAGCACGAGGAAGAACACG
Organism: Myxococcaceae bacterium; assembly: GCA_045802665.1. GTDB lineage: Bacteria > Myxococcota > Myxococcia > Myxococcales > Myxococcaceae > JBJMQN01. The sequence continues at coordinate 9,611 of JBJMQN010000615.1, forward strand.
TGCAGCAGCGCGACGAGCCCGACGAAGACGTTCGCAATGGCGGCCATGGCGCTTTCTACCCCATGGAAGGTTCGCCCGGTCGCTCGGCGAGCGGGCCGCAGCAGCATTTTGAGGGTGCTACGCTGCGAGGCGTGCGCTTCGACTCCGACGAACAAGAGCTGAAGTTCCTCCGAGCGGTCCACCGCGCCGCGCGGATGGCCGACGAAGTGATCGAGGACTGCCTCGAACGGGCGCTGGGGCTCGACGCCGCGCTCGACGTCATCCTCTCCAGCTGCGCGCAGATGATGCGGGCCGAAGCCGGTTACGTGGAGCTCGTTGGGACGGAAGGCCCGGTGCTCGCGCGCACTTTCGGGCGGCCGGGAATCGCGCTGGAGAAGATCCGCCTGTGGGACGGCGCCGTGGTGCTGGAGAACGGCAACACGATGGTCGTCGCGAAGATGTCGCTCGGCAGCGTGCCGATGGGGTTGCTCGCGCTGGAGCTGCGCGGGGCGATCGAAGGCGGCGCTCGGCTGCCGGTGGCGCTGGTGGAGACGATGGCGGAGCAGCTCGACAACAGCGTGCTCGCGTTCCTCGCGCTCGCCGAAGGGAGCACGGCCGCCGAACGTCTCGATGAGCTGAACCAGAGCACCGCGTTCCGTCCGAAGGGCCGCATCGGAAAGTACGAGCTCGTGACGCCGCTGGGCACGGGCGGGATGGCGCAGGTCCTGGTCGCTCGCACGCGCGGACCGGAGGGCGTGGGGCGCCTCGTCGCGCTCAAGCGGATTCTCCCGCATCTCACGTCTGATCAGGCGATGGTCGATCAGTTCCTCGACGAGGCGAAGATCGGCATGCGCCTGTCGCATCCCAACCTCGTCACGTTCTTCGACTTCGGCGAGGCGGCTGGCGCCTACTTCATCGCGATGGAGCTGGTGCGCGGCATCGACGTCTCGGAGGTGCTGCGCGTTCAGTCTCCGCTGGAGCCCCAGCTCGCGGCGGCGATCCTCGCGCAGGGGCTCGAAGGGCTTCACGCGGCGCACGAGGTGCGCGGCGACGACGGGCTTCCGCTCTCTCTGGTGCACCGCGATCTGTCGCCGCAGAACCTCATGCTGGGCTTCGACGGCCGGGTGAAGGTGCTCGACTTCGGCGTCGCGAAGTCCCGCATCCGTCGCCACCTCACGATCCCGGGCCTCGTGAAGGGCAAGCCCATCTACATGTCGCCGGAGCAGGCGGCGGGCGAACGGCTGGACAGGCGCAGCGACCTCTTCGCCGCGGGCCTCATCCTCCACGAGCTGCTCACCGGCAAGCGCGCGTTCGAGAAGCTCACCGACACCGCGTCGATGGAGGCGATCGTGAATGATCCGGTCAGCCGCCACCCGTCGATTCCGCTCCCGCTGTGGGACGTCGTCGAACGAGCGCTGCAGAAAGATCCTCAACGCCGCTACCGCACCGCTCGCGAGATGGCGGCGGCGATCCGCGACGTGGCGCACGTGGCCTCCGACATCGAGCTCGCGCGCTTCGTCTGCTCGAACTTCCCCGAACGCCTCTCGCAGTACGCGGAGTGGGATCGCACCAGCACCGCGAAGACGCCCACGCGCGGCGCAGTGGGAATCGAGGCTGTGCCCACCGACATCAAGCGCCGGGCGTGAAGGCATGGCGTCGCGTCCCGAGAAGCTCGCGCTGATCCGCAGCTTCTGCGCCGCGCCGCCGCACGCCGTGCTCTTCGACGAAGCGGGCGAGACGCTGTTCGACGTTCCGGCCACGAAGACGCTCGCTCTGAAAGCAGACGAGCTCAGCTCGGTGGAGCTGTTGGAGCAGCCCGAACGCCATCTGCGGCTCAGCTATTCGGACGGGCACCAGCTCGCGCTCACTCAGTCCGGAATCGCGTTCGCGCCGGATTTTCGGGGCACGGGGCCGCTTCCGGAGCTGCCCTCCGCGCTGTGTTTCCGGGATTTGACGACGATGCTGCAGCGCGTCCGGCACGCCCTGTTCGACCATCCGGACGACAAGCCCGGGCGGGAGCTGGTGGTGCTTCTCCAATGTGGAATCGCGCTGGTGGATGGCGCCCGGGCGGTGGGATTCGACGTGGGCCGGGAGGAGCGGGAGTTGGAAGGACTGCTTTCGGACCTCGAGAAACGGGCCCGCGGATGATCCCCGCCCGAGGGATCCGGTAAGTTGCTTCGGTGCCGGGCCGGCACTTAAGTCGTGAGTCGTTCGTCATGCGTCGTCTCCTCCTCACAGCGCTCGCGCCGGTGCTGCTCGTGTTCGCGAGTGCGTGCGGCAAATCCGGCGGCCAGTGCGATCCCGGCAAGACGGTCAGCTGCTTCGACGGGCCTGCCGAAGCGATCGGCGTGGGCAACTGCCGGGCGGGCACCGCGCTCTGCTCGTCCGTGGGGCTGCGCGGGACGTGCGAGGGCGAGATCGCCCCTCAAGTCGAAATCTGCGACGGCAAAGACAACGACTGCGACGGTCAGGTCGATGAAGGCGTGACCAACCCGTGCGGCGGCTGCACGCTGCTGGATTCGAATCCGGGCGAGCCGTGCGGCGTCTGCGGCTCCATCGTCTGCAACGGACAGGATCAGGTCGCCTGCGAGGACACGGGCGCGAACAACTGCGGCGCGTGCGGCATCGCGGACGTGCCCGGAATCGGCACCCCGTGCACCGGGAGCGATGGTTGCGTGGGCACGAAGATGTGCAGCAGCGACGGCGCGAGCGCGGTCTGTCAGTCCGGCAAGAAGAACAACTGCAACGCGTGCGGAGCGGCGGACGTGCCGAACATAGGCGGCGCATGCACGGGCGGCAGCGGCTGCGCGGGAACCCTGGGTTGCAACGCGAGCGGCACGGGCTCGGTGTGCAACGCGGGCGCGAAGAACAACTGTGGCGTCTGCGGCGCGGCGAACGGGCCGGATGGCGACGGCGACGGACGAGGAGACAGCTGCGACAACTGCCCCGGCACCGCGAACGCGAGCCAGACGGACACCGACGGGGATGGGAAGGGCGACGCCTGCGACAACTGCCCGAACACCTCCAACAGCAGCCAGGCGGACTCGGACGGCGACGGCATCGGCGACGCGTGTGACAACTGCCCGGCCGCCTCGAACAGCAATCAGCTCGACGCGGACAGCGATGGCAAAGGCGACGTCTGCGACAACTGCCGCTACGTCTCGAACAGCAATCAGCTCGACAGCGACGGCGACCAGAAGGGCGACGTCTGCGACATCGTGATCTCTGAGATTGCCGCGGCGGGCAGTGGAAGCGCGTCGGGCGACGAGTTCATCGAGCTCTACAACTCGAACCCCGCCGCCGTGGACGTGTCGAACTGGAAGGTGCAGTACCGGTCGTCCGCCGGCACGAGCTACGGCAACCTCGTCACCATCCCAGCGGGCATGACGATTCCGGCGCACGGGTTTCTGCTGATCGCATCCGCGACGGGCTACACGGGACCTGCGGCGGACGTCACGAAGACCGGGACGCTCTCGATGGCGGAGCCCGGCGGGCACGTGCGGATTGGCGCCTCAGGCTTGAGCACCGCGTTGGATGCGACGGCGGCGTCGATGACCTACGACCTCGTCGGCTGGGGAACCGCGGTGGGCCCCGAAGGCGGCGCGAGCGCCCCCGCCGCGAACTTCTCCGCTGGTCAGTCGATCGAACGGAAGGCGAACGCGAGCTCCACCGCGACGACCATGGAGACGGGCGCGGACAAGTTCGCGGGCAACGGCCGGGACTCGGACAACAACTCGGCGGACTTCGTCGTTCGATCGCTCCGCGAGCCGCAGAACCGGGCGAATCCGACTCCGGAGCCGTGAGGACCTGAGTTGAGCGTCGAGCGATCTCGTCTCGGCGCCGGGGCCCTGATTCAGGTGTCCCGGTTTTTTCTCAGGCGCTTGCTTCGGACTTCTTCTCCGGCTCTTTCATTTCCTTCGGCTTGCTGGCGGCGAACTCCTTGCCGGGATCCAGCGCGAGGACGACGCGTTCTCCGGGCGCGAGGAGCGGCTGCTGATACTCGACGAAGAAGTCTTCGGGGAGATCCTTTCGTTTGACCTCCAACGAAATGGACTCTCCGTTGTGCGCGAACAGCCCACGGCTCCAGAGCTTGTGCGCGGTGCCGATGACGAACGCGCCCGCGACATCCGGCGGCAGCTTCTTGAAGTGGAGCTGCACGTCGGGAAGCCCGAACGGGAAGAGCCCCAGCGTGTCCGCGATGCAGTCGCCCTCTTCACCGTTCGCGACGCGGCCCATGCGCAGCGTGGTGATGAGCGGCGTGAGCTCCGCCATGTCGCAGTCTTCGGCGACGCGCAGGAACTCCGGAATGTCCACGAGCCGGTACGCGGAGCGCCAGTAGAGGTGTGACGGGTTCAGCGCGAGGCAGGCCGCTCGGGTGACGCGGGCGAGGAGCGCGAGGCGCAGGCCACCGGGCAGCCCCGCGCCTTTCTCGAAGATGCGGATACCTTTTCGACAGGAGCGAACTTCCTCTGCCGCATCGCGCATCAGGAGCGCCAGCGGATCCGCGGCGGCTTCGTCGATGATGATCTCGTCCTCGAGATCTCCCTTGCCGTCGAAGCCCGGCGTGAACGCGGCGACTTCGATCAGCACCTGCATCGGGTGCGGCTGATCCTTGATGAGGAGCGAGACGTTCTTGAACGTGACGACGAGGACGCCGTTGTGCTCCTCGACGGTGACGTTGCCGTTGTCATCGCCCAGCTTTCGCTTGAGCGACTCCGCATCGAGCTTGCCGGGGAACGAGTGGAAGAGCAGCTCGGCGACGCCGAACGTCAGCATCAGCCCCGGATGTTTCAGCTCGTAGGTGACGACGCCGTTCTCGGCCTTCTTGAGCTCGGCTTCCGCGAACACCTTTCGCAGCCCCGGCTCGGTGTTCTTCTTTTTTCCGAAGAGCTTGTCGAACAGCCCCATGCGGCCCCTCCCACGGAACGACAGGCCGCGTTGCATAGCACGCCTGCTCACGGAGGCGGCGGTGAGGGCGGAAAGTCGTACGCGATCCCGGCGGTGAGGGTGAACGTGCCCTCGGCGAGCAACCCCGTGGGCGCGAAGTAATCCAGCGCAATGCCGAACTGGAGCGGATCTCTCCGGAACGCGCCGAGCGACAATCCGACGTACCCGTTGTCGAGCAGCTCGGATGCGCCGTTGGACGCGCGTTCGATGCGCGTGAACCGTTCGATGAAGCGCGGCGATGCGACGAGCTCGACGTGTTCGAACTGGTGACCGAAGTAGAGCGGCAATACGAGATCCGCGTAGAGCTGCGGCGGCGTCGCGAGCGTCCCCGTGCTGGAGAGCTGCTCGATCGCTCCGCCGATCTCAGGCCCCACCGAGAGCAGCTGACGGCGGTCTCCACCGAGCGGCCGCGACCAGAGCTCGCGCTTGTAATCGACCGTGCCCCCGACGAGCAGACCCACCGGAAGCACCGTCGAGCCATGCACCGAGAAGCCGAGATCGGATGCTTCCGTGAGCCCGCGTCGAGCCGACAGCCGCAACTCAGGCGTCGGCACTCCGCGCGGCGCGACCATGCAGTGCTTGAACGCCCCGCTCTTGCCGCTGAAGACGCCGTAGATCTCCGTCGGATCCGTCACCGAGCACGCGGGCGTGAGCGAGCCCTGCACGCCGACTCGCCACACTTCCGGCTTCACGGTGGACGCGGTTTGAAGTGGCGTCACGGTGGTGCAGGCGGAGAGGCACACCACGAAAATCCACGGCAGTGCAGACAGGCGGGTCATGAGTTCCGGGGGTTTGAGCGGACGACGGGCCGCGAAATGCCAACCGTGGGCCAGCTGGAGGCTCCGGCGGCTCGTGGCATCAAAGTGAGGTGTGATGCTATCGTTTTGAGAGACGGCTGTTGCGCGGGTACGGTCTTCTTCAGTGGTTACAGTGTTTTAGCGATGGCATCCCTGATGCTCCTGGAAGGGTCGTTACCTTTCACAAGGAGCAGCACATGACCTGGAAGATCGACACGACCCACTCCTCCATCACTTTCTCCGTGCGCCACATGATGTTCGCGAAGGTGCGCGGCAGCTTTCAGAAGTGGCAGGGCGAGCTCGAGCTCGACGAAAGCCTCACCGCCGGCAAGGTGAAGGTGCAGATCGAGGCGAGCTCGATCGACACCGGCGTCGAGCAGCGCGACAACCACCTCCGTTCGCCGGACTTCTTCGACGTCGCGAAGTACCCGAGCCTGAGCTTCGAGAGCCGCAAGGTGACGGCGAAGGGCAAGGACCGCTTCACGATCGAAGGCGACCTGACGCTTCACGGGATCAGCAAGCCGGTGACGTTGGAGGTGGAGAATCTCGGCAACGGAAAAGATCCGTGGGGCAACCAGCGCGTGGGCTTCCTCGCGACGGCGCGGATCGATCGGCGCGAGTTCGGGCTCGGCTGGAATCAGGCGCTGGAGGCTGGCGGCGTGCTGGTGAGCGAGAACATCGACATCGAGATCAACGTGCAGGCGGTCTCGGATTCCGCGCAGGCGAAGAAGGCGAGCTGAACCGTTTCGACGGGTGCCGGAGCTCGCGGTTCCGGCACTCGTTGGAGCACAAACGAAGTTGAAGTTTGAAGGAGAAGAAGATGATCACCGTTAGACGAAGTGAGCAGCGCGGCGCGGCGAACCACGGGTGGCTGGACACGAAGCACACCTTCTCGTTCGCGGACTATTACGACCCCGAGCAGATGGGCTTCCGGACGCTGCGGGTGATCAACGAGGACAAGGTGAAGGGCGAGGAGGGCTTCGGCACGCACCCGCACCGCGACATGGAGATCCTGACGTACGTG
>JBJMQN010000616.1:0-5552 GCA_045802665.1 Myxococcaceae bacterium
GAAGGTACGGCCGCACGGGGCGCCGAAGGGTGCGCGGACGGCGATGACCCTTCGGGCCGCTCGCGGCGAGACCGAGTCCTTCTACGTCGTGCTCGAAGCTCCAGCGGGGATGCGGGTGCGCGCGTCGTGCAGCGTGTTCACCTCCGATCGTTCCGAGCTGCCGTCGAAGATCGCGACGTTCTCTCGCGCGTACTTCGTGGATGCGGGGAATGAGCGGCTCGCGGATGCGGTGGTCGCGCTGGGAGATCGAAGCGCGGTGGCGAAGGCGGACGAGAGCCTGCCATTGGTGGTGGACGTCGCGGTGCCGAGGTCCGCGCTGCCCGGAAGCTATCTAGCGGTGGTGACTGTGACGGGCGATGGGCGCGAGCTCGCGAAGGTGCCGGTGACGCTGAACGTGATGCCGGTGGAGATCCCGGCGACCGCGTCGCTGCCTACGGCATTCACGTTCGGGGCTCGGGATGTGTGGATGGTTCACAACGGGCCGAAGTCGCGGTTGCCGTCGATCGCGCAGCGGTACGCGCTGTCGGGGCTGAAGCACCGCGTGTCGCTGGTCGGCGGCAGTGGCGTCGTGCCGGCGCAGGAGGGGACGACGCCGGGAGAAGGGTGGATGGAGCTCGACTTCTCGCGCTTCGATTCCGAAGTGCAGCCGTTCATGAACGGCGTGTCGGAGCTGGATGGCGCGCAGGCGACGTCGCTGGGGTTGAGCAGCCCGTCGGGCCTCTCGCAGATGGAGCGGTTCAAGTACGTGCTGGCGGTCCGCAAGCACCTGCGGGAACACGGCTGGTCGAATCGGATGGTGCTGGTGGATGGCGTCCCGCTGTTCGCGAAGATCGCACCGCACGGCAAGGCCACGCTGTGCCAGTGCGACGGCATCACCAGCTGCCGAGCGACCCACGAGGGCGATCGCCCCTGGTGGAAGCTCTCCGGAAACGCCGCCCCGGGCGAGCCGTCGATCGCGCTCGGGACGGACCCGATCAAGATCCGCGAGATCGGCTGGTACGCGTTCGATCTCGACGTCGCGGGGATCGCGTTCGATGACGCGGTCGGTGGGTTCGATGACGCGGCGCTGGGCGGGAAGCCGAAGACGACGGCGCTCTACTACCCGCCAGGGTACGCGGGCTCTGAAGGCTGGCCGGTGGAGAGCGTTCGGCTCAAGCTGCTTCGAGACGGACTCGAGGACTACGAGCTGCTGCGACAGGCGGACTCGATCCGGAAGGAGCGGCTGAAAGCGCGCGTGGGAGAGCTGCTGCCCAAGCCGCGCGATACCGAAGAGGAGCTGCGCGGGCTGCTGGATGATCCGGAGCTCAGGACGGAGGTCGCGCCGTCACCCGGAGTCTCGGGCCCGAGGTAGCGCTGCAAGTGGTGCAGAGGTCGCAAGCACACATATCTGCCCGCGCCCGAGGTAGCCGGGATGGATTCGATTCGCTCCGAGGTGCTGAGAGTTCGCGTCGCTTTTTCAAGATCGGATCGCGAAGAAGCGTCGCGAAGTCTCAGCACCCCCGAAGAAATCGCATGAGGCTCAGCGCTTCGCCGACGTCCACGCCGAACATCAGATGGACCTCGTATCCGTCCCTCCAGATCCCGAGGAGCCGGAAGAAGACGACTTGCAATCCGATGTTCAGGCCGACAGCGGGCAAGACGCGCAGCGAAGGCGAGGCGTCAGTGAAGGCCCCCAGATCGAGCTGCCAGGCGGGAGTGTTGCTCGCGGGCATGTAGCCGAACCCGAGGGTCGCCCCCGGTCCGGCCCGACGGAACCCGCTGAAGAGGCCGTGAAGCTGACCGGTGAACGTGATCGCGCTTCCCCCGGGATCGATGTAGTGCCAGTACGATCCACCGACGAACGCCTCAACCGTTCCGGCGAAGCCTTCCGGAGCGAGTCGGACTCCACCGGCCGCACCTGCCGAGAACAGCGAGATGTCACTGTTGACGTAACTGTTCGGGGTCTCCGGTTCGGCGCTCAGAAGGGTCGCTGCCAGCACGATGGCGATCACGCTGAACCCCCGCGAGTCAGTGAATCGTCGGCTTGGGAGGCGCTTCGTCACTGGGCAGGCTCGCCGCGGAATCTTCCTCGATCGCGATCGCCGCGAGCTCCGCCTGCTCCTGCTCCGCCGCCAGGATCCTCTCCGCTGCATCTTCCGCGGCTTCCTGCGCCGTCATCTCCGCGAGCCGCGCTTCCATCTGCCGCCGCCTGCGCGCGTACGCGAGGATCGTCAGCACTGCGGCGATCATCAGCAGCGTGGAGCTGGTCGTGATGATCGGCCACCAGGAGTAGCGGCTGGGGAGCTCCTTCCTCCAGTGCTCTTCCTCGACGGTGAGCGTCGTCTTGAACACGCGCGCGAACGCGGTCTCGAACTTCTCTCCCTGACCGACTTCGGTGAGCAGCTCGCCCAGCTTCTCGCTCCCGAATTCGTTCAGCAGGCTGTCCACGAACGCCACGGACTGCGCGTAGGCGATCTCCACTTCGTCCGCGTGCTCGGGCCAGCTGGAGCGGAGGTCGTCGAAGTGGAAGACGCGATCCTGTGTGACCGCCCGGAAGAGCGCCGCGTACTGGGTGACCGCGTAGCGCTCGCCGGTCAGGTGCATCGCGAGCCCCTCCTGAAACCAGCGCGGCCAGTCCTGCCCAATCTGCCCCAGCGCGACGTGCGAGAGCTCATGCCGCAGCATCTGCGATCCCGTGGGGCTGTTCAGCGAGAGCGCGTCGAGCAGCACGATGTCGTGCGCGGGGTAGGCCAACGCGACAGACCACGGCGGCGGCTTGCCTCCCGGAAGCGCGATCGCCTCGTACTCGGCGCGGCCCACACCCACGCGCACCTCGGTCACACCGGGCCAATCGCGTCCCAACGTCTTCGCGAACAGGTCCCGGAGCCGTTCGATGTCCAGCGCGAGCGCCCTCGCCGCGCCTTCGGCCTTCGCGGTGTACGCGATGCGGAAGCGTTCGGTCTTCACGTAGCCCACGAGGATGGACGGCTCGGCGGAAGGGATCTGCGGCGCTTCTTTCCGCGCCTCCACATGCCCGCTGGACGGAGGATCATCCTCATCGGCCATGACCGGGGCCGCGAAGAGCAGTCCTGCGAGGAGGAGGCTTCCGAACTTCACCCGGCCTTCATAACAAGCAAGGCCTGCTCGGCGCTCACGCCGCTGATGCGAATCCGTTTACGCCGGCCCGTGTCACCGGAGGCGATCTCCACCTGCCGCTTCGGGACGCTGAACAGATCCGCAAGGAATTCACTCAGTTCCGCGTTCGCCTCGCCATCCACGGGCGGCGCCGCGACCTGAACCTTCAACGCGCCGTCGTGCTCGCCGACGAGCTTCGTCCGGGACGCTCGCGGCTGCACGTACACGGACAGCTCCACGCCGTCAGGCATCGTGCGCAGCCAACCGGGGAGGGGCATCTACTCGGAGGCGGAGGTCTTGCGCGGCGTGAAGAACGCCACGTTGTCGTCCACGCGCTCCATCTCGTTGCTGCTGGAGAACGTCTCGATGAGCTTCATGTGCGAGTCGATCACCGAACGCACCTGCGACTCGAACTGCAGCCGCTGGCGCTTGAGCTCGTTGATGTCCTCGACCACCTGCACGAGCTTCTGGTGCGCGTTCTGGACGATCTTCTCCGCCTGATGCGCGGCCTCGGCGATGCGGATCTCCGCCTCTTTCTTGGCGGCGTCCTTGATGTCCTCGCTGATGCGCTGCGCAGTGACCATCGTCTCCTGAAGGGTGCGTTCGCGTTCGGCGTGAATCTCCAGCTTCGCCTGCGTGCGACGCAGCTCTTCCTTGAGCGCGATGTTCTCCTTCACCACCTCTTCGAATTCGCCGGCGACGAGCTCGAGGAACGCCTCCACTTCGCGCGCGGTGAAGCCGCGGAAGCTGGTCTCGAAGCGCTTCTGACGAATGTCGAGGGGGGTGATCTTCATGGCGCCTGCAAGCCTACTGCGACCCCGGCGCCTTCTCCAGGAACTGCTCCCCGAGCTCCTTCGCGCGCCTCGTCGCGGACTCCACCGCGTTGATGAGCGTCGTGCGGAGCCCGCCTGCCTCCAGAGTATGCAAGCCAGCGATCGCGGTCCCTCCCGGCGACGTCACCGCGTCCTTCAAGCTGCCCGGATGCGTGCCCGTGTCGATGAGCAGCTTCGCGCTGCCCAGCACCGTCTGCGCCGCGAGCTCCAGCGCTGTGTACCTCGGCAGCCCGACCTTCACGCCCGCATCCGAGAGCGCTTCGATGATCAGGAAGATGTACGCGGGGCCGCTGCCGGAGAGACCGGTGACCGCGTCGAGCAGATTCTCCTCGGTCGTCACGCAGACGCCGACGGCCTTGAAGAGCGCGGTGGCGAGCTGAAGATCCTCGGCCGTCGCGGACTCTCCCGCGGCGATGGCGCACGCTCCCGCACCGACGAGCGCAGGCGTGTTCGGCATCGCCCGGATGATCCGCGAGCCCGCGCCGAGCTTCCGCTCCAGCGCCGCGATGGGAACGCCCGCGGCCACCGAGATGACCAGCTTCCGGTGATCGATCGCCGGAGCTACCTGCGTGAGCAGCTTGCCCATCGCCTGCGGCTTGACGGAGAGCACGATCACATCCGCGTCGCGGGCGGCGGCGAGGTTGTCGAGGCTCGTCTTCACGCCGTACGCCTTCGCGAGCGGCTCCAGCCGTTCGCTGCGGCGGCCTGTCGCGGTGATGTCCTCGGGGTTCGCGGTGCCGGAGGCGAGGAGGCCTTTGATCAGCGCCTCGGCCATGTTGCCCGCGCCGAGGAACGCGATCTTCTGTCCCTTCAAGGCGTGGCTCCGAGCTTCGGCGGCGCGGGCGGCTGCGACAGATCGAACGCTGCCAGCGCATCCGCCGCCGCTCGCTGAAGATTCTGTGGGTACGCGCTGTTCTTCGCGATCGACGCGAGGAAGTCGCGCGCGCGCTGGCGGCGGTGGAAGGGCAGGGCCTTGATGGCGAGCTCCTTCACGTTCGGCGAGATGCGCGGGTGGCGGATGACGTTCTCGAGCACCTGCGTCGCTCGGGGCGTGGTGAAGGTGCCCAGCGCGTGCACCGCGGCGGTCGCGACAGCCGGGTTTGCATCGAGGATGAGCGTCGCCAGCGGATCCACCGCGCGCGGATCGGCGAGGAGCGCGAGGTCTTCGATCGCGATAGCGCGGATCTCGTCGGGCGCAGGCTCGAAGGCATAGGCCAGCGCCGTGGCGAGCGCCTTGTCCGCATCACCGCAGAGGGCGGCGTTCTCGGTCTTCTGGGCCGCGGCGGGTTCGTCCTCTTCCTTCGCGTTCAACATCGACGCGGGCGGACGCTTCTGCGCTGCGGGCGCGGGCTTTTTGTCCTGAGCCGGCGCGGCGGAGGAAACGATCAGAAAAATGAAAGCGAGCGATCGCACAGACTTCACCTTCTAGCAGAAGAGTGACGGCGGAATTCTTGACCGATCTGATCCCTCGATCATCCTGCCGGAAAACGCGGACCGCTACAGGTCTGTAAACGAGATCAAGAGCTCATGCCGAACACCGCGACCGCCACCCTGGATGACGTTGAGGTCGAGTGCACTCATTGTGGAATCCGAGATCGGAAGAGC
>JBJMQN010000617.1:0-5571 GCA_045802665.1 Myxococcaceae bacterium
CATTGCAGCCGACGACCACGCCGTGCTGCGCCGGACGCCACTGCGGTCCGTTGAAACAGGGCCCTTTCGGCGGCGCCGGAATCTTCTTCGTCCCGTCTCCGCCGGCCAGCGCCACCGCCCACGCTTGAGCGACGACCATCGACGACGGACGCGGCGTGGGCACGCCAAGGCATTGATCGAGCTCCTCCCGTTGCGCGAATGCCGAGAACGCGATGAGCAACGTCAGCAGGGAGAGTGATTTCATACGGCGGCGCTCAGACGTGCGAACAGCCCGCACATTCAAGCGCTGAAACGCAAAACGCCCCGACCGGAGTCGAGGCGTCGCGTACCACCGAGCTTTCGGTCGCGCTGCTTAAGGCGCCGGAGCCGCGGCCTGCTGACCGGGCGTCGCGCCCTTGTCACCAGAGACCTGCATCGTGGCGAAGTTGATGTTGTTGTAGCCGGCCGTGGCGCAGCTGAACATCACGCGCTTGATGATCTTGAACTGCACATCCTTGTGCGCCTGGATGTTCACGTCGCCCTTGAAGCCTTCGGTGTCCTGCGCCATCGAGTGAAGGTCTTCGTACTGCTTCTTCATCTCGCGGAGCTTCTCCTCCAGCGCCGGGATGTTCAGGTAGTCCTCGCGAGCGAGGTCTTCCACGCGGCCAATCACCGTGCCGGACACGATGACCTGCTCGTTGGAGACCATCACCACCGGGACCATCTCCACTTCCTTCACGTTGACCGCTTCAGGAAGCTGGATGTCCTTGGTCATGTTCAGCACTTCGCCGGTCGCGGAGAAGTTCGCGATCAGGAAGAGCACGATGATGACGAACATGTCGACCAGCGGCGTGATGAGCAGATCCGCGTAGGTGCTCTTCTTGCCGGGGCCGTGGCCGCCGAACACCTTGGACTTCGACAGCCGCTTTCCGTACCGCTTGCCTGGGATGACGATGGGCATGGCTTAGACGTTCTCTCTTGAGGTTCGCTTGAAGGATCAGCCCATCGCGGGCGAAACGGTCACGTTCGGCAGACCGTCGCCGATGCACTCGTCGATGATCCGCACGAGGTCTTCGTACCGGACCGCATCTTCGGTCTGCAGCGTGATCTGGCTCTGATCAGGAAGGTTCGACCGGACCTCTTTCAGCTTCGCCTGAAGCTTCAGGAGATCGATCTTGTTGGCGGAGTCGCGCGTGATCGGAATCGCATCGTACGCGGTGCTGCCCGCCGTCAGCTTGAGCTCCTTCTCGGTGATGAGGAGGTTCAGCGGCACGGTCTTGGTGTCCGGCTGCTCCTGAGGATCCGAAGGCCCACCGGCCTGCGAAACCTGAAGCCGGCCGATCTGCGTCCAGACCGCGGTCATGATGAGGAAGCTGATGGTCACCGCCATCAGGTCGATGAAGGGCACCAGATTGATCGCGGTGTCGAGCGGCTTCTTCTTTTTGCCGCCTTTGCCACCGTCGCCTAGGTCCATACCACCGGCCATCGACATCTCCTTTGCTGCTGCCGCCTCACGCTGGATGGCGGCAAAAAAAATCTTCGGTGCTGCTCGCTACGAACTCACAGGACTTCACTTCGACTTCGGTGCTGCGCGCATCTGCCGTACCTGACATCCGCCAGAGGGCCCGGGTTCTCACGAGGAGCACCCGGGCCGTCTGTTGCGGATTCGCGTCAGGCCCGTGACGCGGACCTGACTACTCCTCGTCGCGGGTCGCGGCGACGGTGGCGTTCTTGAACTTGTCCTTGTTGGACACGATCAGGTTCAGCACCGCAACGGACGTCTCGTTGATGTCGTTGATGAGGTGCTGGGTGCGGCCCATCAGGATGGAGAACATGACGAGCGCCGGGATTGCGGTGATGAGACCGAACGCGGTGCAGTTCATTGCTTCCGAGATGCCTGCCGCGAGGATCGTCGCCTTGTCGGCCGGGTTCACGTTCGCGACTGCTTCGAAGCAGCTGATCAGACCGGACACGGTGCCGAGGAGGCCGGAGAGCATCGCCGCGTTGCCGAGCATCGCGAGGTAGCCCGTGCGCGCCTCGAGGCGGGGAGACTCACGAAGCGTCGCCTCGTCGAGCGCCGCCTGAACTTCCTCTTCGCCCTTCGGAACGTTCATCAGACCAGCCTTGATGACGTTCGTCAGCGGGGTCGGCTTCTGGCCGGCGACGTAGTTGATCGCCTTGTCCAGGTCGCCCGCGTAGATGTGCTTCTTCAGTCCGCGAAGGAAGCCTTCCTTGTTGATGGAGGCGGAGAAGAACAGGACGATGATGCGCTCGACCATGATCGCGGCAGCGATCACGAAGCACACGGTGATGGGCCACATACCCCAGCCGCCGGAGACGTACCGGGCCGCCAGGTTGCCGAAAACACCCTCGCCGCCGTGGGATCCACCCTCAGCGCCGAGCACAAGGAGATTGCTCAGGGACGACACGTTCATTTGCGTTGGGCCTCCAGATGGTCCGGCCGCAATTTCCGGAACACCGTGTGTGAAGAAAAACCGCTTCCACCCCTATAGGTGCAGTAGGGGGGTATTTACGGGAGCGCGGACCATAGCCTCCGGTTTTTCCGAGTGTCAAGGCAAGCTCCACGAGCCTAACTGCCTGCTTTGCCAGCGGAAAAACAGGGTTCTTGAAGCAATCCCTCCAGACATTGGGGTGCGGGATCAGGTTCCATCACTAGGGGTTGTGCCTGGTCGGGATCTGGACGGCCCTTCAGGGCTTCAGTAAGCCGCTGTACGTCAATGGCGCGCAAACGGTTGGGCGAACTGCTTCTGGAACGCGGGATCATCTCGGTGGCGCAGCTCGAGGACGGGCTCGCGACGCACCGGCAGAACCGGCAACGGCTGGGGGTGACGCTGATCCAGAAGGGCTTCCTGAGCGAGGATCAGCTCGCCAAGGCGCTGTCCGAGGCGCTCTCGATTCCATTGGTGGATCTGAAGACGGCGCCGGTGGACTGGTCCGCGGTGCACATGGTGCGCGCTCGATTCTGTGAGCAGCACGATCTGTTTCCGTTCGCGCTGGAGAACACGAAGGGCCGCAAGCAGCTCGTCGTCGCGATGGCGGATCCGCTGAACCTGCCCGGCATCGAGGAGATCGAGTTCACGACCGGGCTCAAGGTGACGCCGAAGTTGGCGACGCTCTCGCAGGTGCGATCGGCGATCCTCCGCTACTACCACAAGGTTCAGCCCGGCGAAGAGGGCAAGTTCGAGGTGGTGCAGCGCGGCGGCGCGGTGGTCCCGCAGCCTTCCGAAGAGGAAGACGTCGACGACGTGATCGTGGGCGAAGAGGTGAAGGAAGTGACCGAGCGGACGGCGCTCGCGGACCTGATCAAGAACCGCGAGAAGCAGCGCGCCGAGCGAAGGGCGCAGAAAGGTCAGCCGCCCGGCGCGCTCAGCAAAGATCTCGACTACCTCTTCGGCCTCTCGCAGGACGCGGACGGCGTCGAACAGCTCGAGCGGAAGTTCTGGGCGCTGATGCGGATCATGGCGCGCAAGGGACTCATTACGAAGGATGAGTTCCAGGAAGAGCTCGACGAGGAGTGAGCCCGATTGCGGTTCGGGGAGTTGGTTGAGCGGAAACGCTCGCGCTTCGCGCTACTTCGTCTGCGGCTGACACGCGCCGAGCGCATCCATCCGATCGCGATCGTGCGCGGGGATGATGAACAGGTCCGGCCGCTCGATCGAGATCGCGTGCAGCTTTCCGATCGTCTTGCTGAGCTGCTCTTTGTCGAAGTCCACGATCGCTGAGGCGAGCGGCATCTTGTGCACCGGCTTCGTCACGCCCTGATAGCTCCACGTCGCATCGCCGATGAGGAACCACCGCTTCCCGTCGCCGGAGTTGAGGAAGTAGCCGGTGCTGCCCGGCGTGTGGCCCGGCAGCGGCACCGCGATGACCGTTCCGTCGCCGAACACGTCGTGTGACGACTCGAACGTCTCGTACGGCGGCCCGTCGAACGTGAACGGCTGATAGCGATCGCCGTGAACGGCGAAGTGGTGCTTCATCACGCCGTGGTCCAGGTACTTCTGGAGCGTGGCGGTCCAGTCGAGCTCGGTTTTGCTGAGGAGGATTTGCGAGACGGTGAGGTCTCGCAGCGCGCCCACGTGATCCCAATGCGCGTGCGTGACGAGCACGTACTTCACGTCGCGATAGTTGATCCCCATCCGAGCGAGCGACCCAAGCGTCGGCTCCTTGCCCTCCCCCGTTCCCATGATCGCGCCGAACCACGGGGGTGACGCCTTCAAGTCGTCGCTGACCGTGTGACCGAATGGCGGATCCACCAACACCCAGCCGTCAGGCCGCTGAAAAGCGACCGCGCCGATGCCGGTGTGCCACGGCTCGAACGAGAACGACGCGGTGGCCTCATACTGCTTCCGGTTCTTCACCTCGCCGTAGAGCGCGCAAGGCTTCATCACCGGAAGGCCGCTCACGGTGCTGCGCGGACCCTGCAGCTTCACGTCGGGAATCGCCGGCGCGCACGCGAGGACCAGAAGCAAAGCCGGCAAGAGCAGACGCACGGCGAGCCGACATAGCGCAGAACGGGGGAAAAGCACGGCCCATCCGAATGTGAACGCTGAACGACCGCCCTTAGACCGGCAGCTTCACGACGAACGACGTGCCCGAGCCCAGCTTGCTCTGCACTTCGATCTGTCCGCCGTGCTTCTCCACGATGCCCTGCACGATCGACAGGCCGAGGCCGGTTCCCTTGCCATGCGGCTTCGTCGTGAAGAACGGCTCGAAGATTCGCGGCAGCACGTTCGGATCGATGCCGGTGCCTGAATCCTCCACGCGCACCAGCACTCGGCCATCGACGGCCTCGGTGCGCAGCCGGACCACGCCTCCGGGGCCCATCGCGTGGCACGCATTGGTGATCAGGTTCACGAACACCTGCACGAGGTTGCCGTGGATCGCCGAAATCTCGGGCACCGGCGCGAACGAACGCTCCACCGTCACGCCGTGCTGCGAGAGCACGTGATCGCAGAACGTCAGCGCGAGCTCGAGCAGCTTGTGGACGTCCACCTTCTCCGTCTTCTTGTCCTCGGAGGGGCGCGCGTAGCTGATGAGATCGCGGGTGAAGCGCAGCACGCGATCCGAGTTGTCGACGATCTTCTTGAGCTTCTCGGCGTCGCTCTTGTCCGCGGTGGGCTGGCCCAGCGTCCGCTTCCACATCGCGTCCGCGTAGGTGTGCACCGCCGTCATCGGGTTGTTGATCTCGTGCACGACGGACGCCGCGAGCTGTCCCAGCGACGCCAGCTTCTCCGCGTGGATGACCTGCTTCTCCAGCTCGCGGATGACCGTGATGTCCTGACCAATCGCCGTCACGCCTTCGACTTCGCCGTGATTGGTGGGCACCACCGACGTCGCGAAGGTGACGCGGATCTCCCGGCCTGACGGGCCAATCAAGCGCGTCTCGAAGTTGGAGGCCGGCTCGCCCCGCAGCGTCTGCGCGACGACGGACGAGAAGCGCAGGCGTTCGCTCTCCGCGACGAGCTCCAGCACGTCCTGCCCGAGCACATCTTCCTTCGCGAGCCCGGTCAGCGTGGAGAGCGCCTTGTTGAAGACGATGATCCGCCGGTCGCGGTTGGTGACGAGGATGAG
>JBJMQN010000618.1:0-3213 GCA_045802665.1 Myxococcaceae bacterium
CAAGCTGCTCGCCAGCAAGGGCGCGGACAAGCTCGCTGCCGCGGCGAAAGACTTTGGCGGGATCACGGGGCCTCTGCCGCCGGGAGCGACGGCGGGCGCGGGCGGCCTCGCCGCGATGCTTGGGCCCATGGCCGGCATGGCCACGCAGCAGCTCGGACAGATGGTGACGCAGATCACGCAAAGCGTGCGCGAGGTTCACCTCACCGTTAGTTGGAAGGACGGAAAGAACGTCGAGAGCGTGGACGTGGTGACGCACGTCGTGTCGCTCGGGCAGGGCGGCGATCGGAATGGTGCCTCCGGGCCGGGGGGCATCAATCCGGCCGCAGCAGCAGGTCCCGCGACCTGGAATCCGAAGACGAACGCGCCCGCCACCAATCCCCTGCCCTGCCAGAACGATCCCGATCCGACGCACCTGTGCGAAGGCGGAGATCCGAGCCTGCGGCTGGTTCCTAATCCGAACGCGGCAGGCCTCGCAGGACAGGGCATCACTCCTCCTCTCGTTCCGCCCAACGGCCTCGACACGCGCGGTCCGAACTTTCAAGGCCTCGGGAAGATCAACTTCGGTCCGCGTCCTCCGCCCGGGAGGATCCAATGAGGCGATCCTCTCGCGGGTTCACGTTGATGGAGGTGATGGTCGCCGTGGCGATCACCGCCCTCATGGGCGCGCTCGTGTCGGCAGCGTTCACCACCGGCTTCAAGGCGAAGGAAGTCGTCGAAGGCGAAGCGGAGCGCTACCGGATGATCCGCGCCGCGATGAACCGCATGCAGCGCGAGATCAGCGCGGCGTTCGTGTCGGATCGCTACGACAACAAGCAGTACCGGGATCAGAACGACCGGCCCACCAACTTCATCGGCGAACGCGAGCACCTGCTCTTCACGTCCTTCGCGCACCAGCGGCTGTACCAGGACGCGAAGGAGTCCGATCAGATGGTGGTGGAGTATTCGGTGAAGAGCTCGCCCTCCACCGACAAGGCCGCCCGCGGACGCGACGACATCATCCGGCGCGAGAACCCGATCCTCGGCGAGCGGATGGATCGCGGCGGCTCCGAGGACATCCTCTTCGAGGGCGTGAAGAAGCTGGAGTTCGCGTACTGGGACTCGGACAAGAAGGAGTGGACGGACGAGTGGGACACCCGCCGGGCGGAGCGGAAGTCCATCCTGCCCACGCGCGTGAAGATCACGATCCACACCACCGACGAGAATGGGAAGGAAGTGCAGTACACGACCCAGGCTCGCATCATGCTCAACACGGAGCTGCCGAGGTATTGATGAAAAAGGCTCCGAACAGAAAGCGCGAGCGCGGCATCGCACTCCTCATCGCGATCATCTCGATCGCGATCCTCACCGCCGTCGCCGTGGACTTCGCCTACAGCTCCCGCGTGGATCTGCAGCTCGCGTCGAACCAGCGCGACGAGGTCCGCGCGTACTACCTCGCGAAGTCCGGCGTGGGTCTGTCGCGGCTGATGCTCAAGTTCCAGAAGCAGCTGGACGGAATGATGGGGGCTATCCCCGGACTGGATCCCAGCGCGCTCTCCGGGCTCGGTCTGCCTCCCGAAGTCGCGAACCAGGTGAAGGGGCTGCTCCCCGGTGGCGGCGGCGGTCTCAACATCCAGCTGTGGGCGAACGCGAAGATCGATTGCTACATGCTGCAGGGGCTCGTCGCCTCCGATGACGGCAAGGGCACCGGTACCGGCTCTTCCTCTTCGAAATCGCCTTCGAGCAAGAAGTTCGGGTTCGACGAGGAGTTCCCCGAGCTCGGCGCGGACATGCAGAAGAAGTCGTTCGGCGGCTTCGAGGGCTGCTTCGACGCGAAGATCACGGACGAGGAGAAGAAGTTCAACCTGAACAAGTTGGATTCAGGTGCGCTCGCGGGTCAGAAGATCGTCCCCAGCTTCCTCGGCGTGTTCGGCGCGAAGGAGTACGAGTTCCTCTACGAGAAAGAGGACTCGAACGGGGTGAAGGTCAACCCGCAGGACATCCTCGTCAACCTGCACGACTGGATCGACGCGGACAACGTGCAGGCGACGCTGAACCTCTCCGGCACCGGCGATCCGTTCCCGCCCGGCTTCTCGGACGAGAACTACGGCTACGACAAATACAACCCCCGCTACAAACCGAAGAACTCGTACTTCGACAGCGTGGACGAGATCTACCTGGTCCACGGCGTCAACGATCGCTGGATGGCGGCGTTCGGCGACAACCTCACCGTCTACCCGGACATCAACTCCAAGCAGACGCTGGATCTCGACAGCCCGCAGAACATCCTCGCGGCGGTGCTCGCGATTCAGGATCCGCTGCATCCGGATCCGCGGCTGCGAGATCCCATCTTCGTGGATCAGCTGATCCAGAAGATTCAGCTCGCGAACTCCATGGCGTCGATGCTGCCGGGGATGAAGATGACCGTCTCGCAGTTCATCGCGGCGGTCTCGGCGGCGGGCATTCAGGTGCCGCAGGGGTACACGACGAACGCGGCGGTTCAGTCGCCGCTCTCGGACAAGAGCAGCACGTTCCGGATCGAATCCACCGGCACCGCTGGGCTGGTGACGAAGAAGATCATCGCCGTCGTCCGAGCGGATCAGAACCTCGGCAAGTTGGTCTACTGGAGGGAGGAGTAAATGGCGCGGGTCGTGGGGCTGGACCTCGGCAGCTACAGCGTCAAAGCGGTGGTCTTCGAGACCTCCATGCGCGGCTACGTCGTGCGCGACTTCTTCAGCGTGCCGAGGCCGCAGGAAGGCGAGCGCGCGGAGACCTTGAAGCAGGCGCTGGCGGCGCTGCAGGCCGCGCACCCGATCGTCGCCGACTCGGTCGTCGTGGCGTTGCCCGGGCCGCTGCTCGCCACGCACTCGCTGAGCCTGCCGTTCACGGATGCGAAGCGGCTGGAGGCGGCGCTCCCGTTCGAGGTGGAGGCGCAGCTTCCGTTCGATCTCGACGAGGCCGTCTACGACTACCAGGTCGCTGGCGTGAAGGACAAAAAGAGCGAGCTCATCGTCGGCGTCATCCGCAAGCCCGAGCTGAACTCGCTGATCGAGACGCTCGTGGAGTCGCGGATCGAACCGCGCGTCATCACGCACCCCGCGGTCGCGTACCAGAGCCTGCTCATCAACCACCCTGCCCTCTTCGGCACCGCGCCCGGGGCCCAGCCGGCCGCCGAAGCACACGTGGCGATCATCGACATTGGCCACGAGCGCACGTCGATCGCGATTGGACGCGCCG
>JBJMQN010000619.1:0-6362 GCA_045802665.1 Myxococcaceae bacterium
AGGTGGTCGACCGTCTCGGGAACGCTGGCGATCAGGCGGGCGGGGACGTCCTCGCTGCGCAGGTCGGCGGCCAGGCGCTCCACGTCCAGGCGCTCGGCGGCCGGCACCTTCTCCGGCAAATAGAGCGGCGCCAGCACCACCTCGTCGGCGGTGGCCAGGGCGCCGACGAAGTCGCTCTGGAAGACGCTGCGCCGGCTGGTGGCCGAGCGCGGCTCGAAGGCGGCGATCAGCTTGCCGGGTCCGAAGCGTCCCTTGAGCGCCAGCACGGTCTCCCGGATGGCCGTCGGGTGATGCGCGAAGTCGTCGACGACCATCACGCCGTTCACCTCCGCTCGGACCTCCTGCCGCCGCTTCACGCCGGTGAACGACGCGAAGCCGTGGCGGAGCTCCTCGTGCGACAGCCCGAGTGACCGCCCCGCCGCGTAGACGCCCAGCGCGTTCTCCACGTTGTGCGCGCCGCCCATCGGCAGGAGCACTTCGCTCTCGGTCTTGCCGCGATGAAGGACTTCGAAGCGCGCGCCTTCGGGGGTGAAGCGGAGGTTCTTCGGGGAGACGTCTGCCTCGCCGCCCTCTTTGCCGATGTACGTGACCACCGTCGCAGCAGACGTTCGCGCGAGCTTCACCGCGTTCGGATACGCGGCGCTCACGGCGAGGAAGCCGTCCCTGGGAAGCAGCTTCACGAACTTGTCGAACGAGGATTCGTAGTGCGCGAGGTCCCGGTAGATGTCCGCGTGATCGAACTCGACGCTGGTGAGGATCGCGGTGCGCGGCTGGTAGTGGAGAAACTTGGGGCCCTTGTCGAAGTACGCGGTGTCGTACTCGTCGCCCTCGACCACGAAGTGCGGCCCTTTTCCGAGGCGGTAGTTGCCCGAGTAGTTCTGCGTCACGCCTCCGACGAGGAACGTCGGATCCCGCCCCGCATCAGCGAGCACGTGCCCCATCAGCGATGACGTCGTCGTCTTGCCGTGCGTGCCGGCCACGACGATCGAGTGGCGCTGCTTCAAGAAGAGCGAGCCCAGCGCCGCGGGGAAGCTCATGTTCTTGAGGCCGCGTTCGCGGACGGCGGTGGCCTCCGGGTTTACTCGGCGGATGACGTTGCCGATGATCACGAGGTCCGGCTTCGCCTTGTCGAGGTTCTCCGGCGAGTACGGGGTCAGCGCCTGAATTCCCCACGCCTTCAGCATGTCGCTCATCGGCGGGTAGACGTTCTCGTCGCTGCCGGTGACCTCGTAGCCCGCGGCTTTCAGCATGCCCGCGAAGCTGCCCATGCCCGTGCCTGCGACACCCACCAGGTGAATGCGCTTGATGGACTTCGGATCGATCGTGTCGAGGACGTTGCCGTTTTCGGTCGAGGGGGTCGTCGTCATGAGGGCATCTGGTGAAGGCCGAGGCGCTTCATCACTTCGTCGTGAAAGCGGGGCCGGAAGGCAACCATCTTGTTGTTCGTCCGTCCGAAAGCGACGCGGTTCGTGACGAGGGCGACGGAGAGCTTTCGGGGCAGATCGATCCAGAGGCTGGTGCCGGTGAAGCCCGTGTGCCCCACCGCGCCGGGAGTCCGATTGCCGAGAAACTGGCCCGCGGAAGACCCGGTCGCGGACGGCGTATCGAAGCCCATCGCGCGCGTGGTGTTCGGCGTCTTGCCGTCGCGGCTGAGCGCGAGCTTCCACAGCGGAGCCGGAGCGATGCGCCCTGCCCCCTCGAGCTCCTCGAGGACGAGCTGCCCGAACCGAGCGACGTCCGCCGCAGTCCCGAACACTCCCGCATGCCCCGCGACGCCGTCCATCACCCACGCGTTGTCGTCATCCACGTCCGCGACGTTCGGCCGTTCGATTTGCGGGAACGGCTCCCACACCTTTTTCTGACCGGGCGCGGGATCTCGCGGACGGCGAAGACCCGTGATCGCCACGCCCTCTTTTCCGGGATGGCTGCTGATGCGACGGAACGCGAGGCCCAGCGTCAGCGGCCTTGCGATGCGCTGCTGAAAAATTTCGTCGAGCGATGCGCCGTAGACCTTCGAGAGGATCTCCCCCAGCTGCAGGAAGCCCACGTCGCTGTAGACCGCCTCCTCGCCTGGGGTCTTGCGGAGGCCAGTGGTGAAGATCGCGTTCACCAGCTCGCCCCGGACTTCGTACCAGACTTTGCGCGGCGTCTTGTCGTCGAACAGCTCCGGTACGGCTGGCATCACGCGCGCGAAGTACGGCACGAACGCGGGCAGCCCCGAACTGTGAAAGAGCAGATCCGAGAGCGTCACGCCCGCCTTGCCCGAAGCAGACTCCGGGAAGAAGCGCGCGACCCTCGTCTCCGGCCCGAGCTTTCCCTCACCCCACGCCGCCATGAAGAGCGAGGTCGTGCTGAGGATCTTCGTGAGCGAGGCGAGATCGAACACGGTCTCCGAAGTGGTGGAACCGGCGAGTCCTTGCACCACCGGCTGACCCGCCTGAAGCACCACCGCCTGCGCCTGCGGGAAGACGCCTTCCTTCGCGCCCGCCGCGAGCAATTCGTCCAACGAGCTCACGACCGCACCGCGCTCTCGAGAAATTCGAGCTTCGCGTTGTCCGCGTCGAGCCGCACGTGCACGCCGAGCGGAACCGGTTGATTGACATCTCCGTGGCCAATCCGGAAACCGGACGCGCAGGGAAGCCCGGTGCGTTTCGCGAGCTCGGTGAGGATGTCGAGGTGCGAGTAGCTCGCGCCCTTCTCTTCGCAGTTGGTGAAATCGCCGAGCACGATTCCGGAGACGCGGTGAAAAATCCCCGCGAGCTCCATGTGCATCCACATGCGATCGAGGCGGTACGGCCGCTCGCCGACGTCTTCGAGCAGGAGCACCGCGCCCGAGAGCTCCGGCATGAACGAGCTGCCGATCATCCGCGTGAACACGGACATGTTTCCGCCGATGAGCCGTCCTTCGACTTTTCCCGGAACGATGCAGCGATCCCCCGCGAGCGGATCGATCGGCGCGTCTTTTTCGAGCAGCTTGAACAGGCGCTGCAGGACCTCCGCCGGCTGTCTTCCGAGCTGCGTGAGCACTGGCGCGTGGAAGGAGACGTGCCCGTACTTCTGCATCGCGAGGTGGAGCGCGGTGATGTCCGAGAAACCGACCAGCGCCTTCGAGCGGATCTTCTCCCACGGAACCTTCCCGAGGATTCGCATCGCACCGTAGCCGCCGCGAGCACAGAACACGCCGGCGCTGTCGTCGGTGAGCGCCTGCGTGAGCTCTTCCAGGCGGCGATCATCGGAGCCCGCGAGGTAGCGATCGCCGGAGAAGAGATCTTCGCGATAGCGAGCGTCGTAGCGGCCGCTGAGCAACTTGAGGCCTGCGTCGAAGCTCTCGCGGTCGAATGGGCCGGCGGGGGCGATCACTCGCACGTGTGAGCCGGGCTTCAGCGCTGCGGGCCTGAGGTGAGACACGGTGGGCTTCATAGCAAACGCGGAGCGTGGCAACGGTGACCCATTTCGCGGGCGCGCGGCCACGGACGACGAACGAACATGCACGAAGAACGCCGATCAGCGCCTGGCGACGTAGACCGCGGCGAAGAAGCCATCGGTGTCGTGGAGCTGTGGGAGCGACCGGAAGTAGCCGCCGTCAGCGAAGCCTTCGCGGATGGGCGCACGTTCGAGCTCGGGATGGCGCGCTTCGAATTCGCGGGCGACGTCCTCGTTCTCCTCGCGGCGAGTCGTGCAGGTTGCGTACACGAGCCGCCCGCCGGGCTTCACGCGGTTCACTGCGGATTCGAGGAGCTCGAGCTGCCGCGGAGGGAATGTGGCGAAGGTGTTGGGATCCAATCGCCATCGCAGATCCGGACCACGCCTGAGCGCGCCGAGCTCGGAACAGGGCGCGTCGACGAGCACGCGATCGAACTGCTCCGAAGGTGGCGCGAGGAGGACGCGGACCTTCGTCGCCCTCGCCTTCTCCGCGCGAACTCGGAGCCGCTCCAGCCGAGCGCGATCGATGTCCCACGCGGACACGACGCCGTTCGGCCCCACGTGACACGCAAGCTGCAGCGTCTTCCCTCCGGCGCCCGCGCAGTAGTCGAGCACGCGATCACCGGGCTTCGCGTCCACGAGCTCGCCGAGGAGCTGGCTGCCTTCGTCCTGAACTTCGAACGAGCCACGCGATGGCGAGCCGTAGAGATTCGGCCGGTGAGTCAGCACGCGAAGGCCGTCACGGGCGAACGTCGTGAGCTCGGTTTCGATTCCTTCCGCGAGCAGTGAGCCTCGAAGTGCGTCTCTGGCCGTCACGAGGGTGTTCGCGCGCAGGAACACCGGACCGGGGACGCTGATCGCTCGGAGAAAGGCGTCGGCGTCGGGACCGAGCTCGCGCACCAACCAGTCGGGCGCGCTCCAGCGATCTCCGACGGATTCTGGTTCTCCGCGCCGGAGAGGAAATTCGGCGACGCCCGCGAGCTCGAACGCGTCATCGCGCTCGCCGAACACGGACATCAAAGCGGCCCACAACTTCGCCGGTTCATCCGATTGCGCGTGCCAGCGAAGTCGCCGGCGCCAGAGTCCTACGCCGAAGATCGATTCCGCCGCCGCGGCTCTCCCCGCCTCGTCGAGCGTGCGGTGCGAACGGAGAAAGACATCGAGCACCCTGTCCGCCGCGGAGCCGTTCAGGACGTTCGCGATGGCGGAGGTGAGGTCAGCAGAGATGGGTCGCGCCGCTTGCCACGGAATGTGTCTCAGTCTCGCCGACGGATCCGCGGGCATCGTTCCAGCTGCGCCTGCCCGCTCAGTGAGCGTACGAGCGCTGCTGTTGCTGCTGGTGAGCCTGCGCCGTGGCCGCGATCACGGCACCGCCCACCGCGGCGGCGCTCGCCTTCCCCTCGTTGCCGTTCGTACCGGGCGGCTCGCACACACATCCAGAGCTGTTCATGATCACGACGACAGCGCTCATGCGGAGGCCGAGGTCGGTGCAGAGCTGCTGGCACTCGGTGACGCGTTCTTTCGGGGTGGAAAACTGGGTCGCTCGAGCGGTGACGCACGAGCAGAGGGCGAGGGCGGCGACGAGGGGGAGGATTTTCATGGTGCGACTGTCCAACGCGCTCGGATGCCCCTCAAGAAATCAGCCGGGAGGGGCTTCAAAAACGAGAGCGTAAGGGGCCCCTGTCGAGGCAATATCGCCTCCCGAGCGCACCCATTCGCGCCTCGCGACTCGATGTCCAAACCCCTCGACCAGCTCCTCTCAGACGGAATCATCGACTCCGTCATCAGCAGGCTGAAGACCGGCAAAGAAGCCGAGATCTACCTCGTCGAGCACAAGGGCGAGATCGTCGCCGCGAAGATCTACAAAGAGCAGCACGCGCGAAACTTCAAACACCGTGCGCAGTACGGCGAAGGCCGCACCGTCCGCAACTCACGCACCCAGCGCGCGCTGAACAAGGGCAGCCGCTTCGGCAAGGCCTCCGAAGAAGAGGCGTGGAAGGCGACCGAATCGGACGCGCTCCACAAGCTCCACGCAGCCGGCCTGCGAGTGCCTCAGCCGGTCCTTTTCTACGAAGGCATCCTGCTGATGGAAGTCGTGATCGACGCGGAGGGCCACCCGGCGCCGCGGCTCATCGACGCGCAGGTGCCGAAGGAGAAGGCGGCCGAGCTGTACTTCGACTTGCGCGCGCAGGCGATCAAGATGCTCTGCGCGGACATCATTCACGGGGACCTCTCGCCCTACAACGTGCTGATGGCGTGGAACGGTCCCACCATCATCGACTTCCCGCAGGTCGTCGGAGCCGCGCACAACCAGCAGGCGGCGTCGTTCTTCGAGCGAGATCTCAGGGCGCTGCAGAAACACTTCGCGTCGATCGATCCGGCGCTGCACGGGCACGCAGATGACGCTCGGCAGATCTGGAAGGCGTACACGAAGAGAGAGCTCACTCCGGACTTCGAGCCGGTGTGGAGCGATCGCCCGCCGCAGAAAGAAGAAGCCGCGCCGGGCGGGCGAAGAGAGTGGACGCCGGGACAGGGACAGCGCGGCGGAGGACATCGCGGAGATCGCGGCGGTCCGGGTCACGGAGGACAGCGCGCTCAGCACGGAGAACGTCATCCGGGTGGTGCGCCTCAAGGTCACGGGGATCGTCGTCAAGCCAATGCGCCCGGCGAGAGAGCCCCCGGCGGACACCATCGTGGTGACGGCGACAGGAATCGGCAGCAGCAGGGACCGGCGACTCACGGCGAACGGCATCAGGGCGGGCGGCGGCCACGCGGCCACGGGGGATCACCTGGCGAGCGTCAGGCGGGCGGCGGGAAGCACCACGGACACGCTGCAGCACACGGCAGCGCGCAGCAGCACGGCCCCGCAGCAGCGCACACCGATCGTCAGTCGGGTGGGAAGCAACACGGACACGCCGATCGCCAGCCGCAGCACTCTC
>JBJMQN010000034.1:0-3284 GCA_045802665.1 Myxococcaceae bacterium
GATCTCCGCCGTGCCGCCGAAGACCGCCTCGAGCGCGTCGCAGACGGCCTCACCGATCATCAGCCGGTTCGCCACCGCGAAGTTCGCCGCCATGTTGTGGAGGTTCCAATACGAACGGCCGAGCGCGGACTCCGCGTCCAGCCACACGTTGTCTTCGCTGCGTCGCTGAAGGCCGAGCTGCGCGGCGCCTTCGACGAAGAAGTGCTTGGCGATGTTCCAGCCGAAGCCGCGGCTTCCGGTGTGGAGCATCACCCAGACCTTGCCCTGCTCATCCACCTGCATCTCGGTGAAGTGATTGCCTCCGCCGAGCGAGCCAAGCTGTCCGCGCTTGTCCCAGCTGCGCGTCGGGATGTCGACGCGGTCGTCCTCGACCGGGATGTACGAACGCTCCGTCACTGCCGAGGTTCGGCCCAGCGCCTTCGCGCCGTAGCGAACGACTTCGTTGAACGTGCGGTCGTTGATCGCCCGCTGCAGCCGGACGCGCTCCGCGCCTACGCCCACCGAGATGCGCTTGGTGACTTCGTTGATCCACTCGCGGCGCTTCTTCGGATCCGCGACCTGCGACTGGTCCAGCGAAGTGCGCAGCTGCACCATGCCGCAGCCGATGTCGTAGCCCGCCGCGGTGGGCAGCAGGATGCCTTCCGTCTCAACTGCGGTTCCGATGGGCACGCCGTAGCCGTGATGCGCGTCCGGCGTCACCGCCACGCGGGTCACGTTCGGGAACGACGCGGCGTTCACGACCTGCTGGAACGTGTTCTCCTCGAGGCCCGGCTCGCCTTCCTCGCCCCAGAGCAGCTTGTCCGAGAGGAAGAGGTCCGCATGGACCTTCATCGTGGACAGCTTAGGAAGGACCCAGTGGCCCTCGGAGACCTTCTCGACCTTTTCCTTGAATCCCATTGCGATTGAACCTCTCGACGCCCCCGACGAGCCGGCGCGAGCCGAGCTGACAGGCGGTCATGGTTCAACCCGCAGCGGCTGTCACTTCATGCCCGCGGCTACCCCTGCGGCTACCAGAGGTGAATGCGTCGCCAGAAGAACGCGCGCGGGACGAACTCGGGGTTGTGGACGTCGCGTGTCGACAGGTAGCTGCCCTCCGCAGCGGCGCCCAGGTGAGCGGCCGAGAAGGCGAACGCGAGGATCGGGAAATACGCGTTGGTGTGGAACAACACCGCGACGATTCCGACGGCGAGCAGCAGCGCCGCGACGGTGAGCGGCTCGTACGGCCGAGCTCGCGACTTGCTGAACGAGGCGAACATCGTCAGTGCGCCGGCGGCGAGGGTGATCAGCGCGAGCCACTTCGGCACTGTCGCGGAGAACAGGCCGGAAAAGCCCAGGATCAGCGTGAACCAGCCGAGGACGTTCATGATGAGGATCATCGGGGGGCTACCTCCGTCCTCAAGTGTTGGCAGCGGTCCGTCGTTTGGCAGGGGGCGACCGAGAGAGCGGGCGGACGAGCCCATTGATGTTGGGCGTCTCAACGTGCGGCAGCGGCACGGGCCCGTTGGGCGTCTCCTGCGTCGATCGCGTCCAGCTCCGCGCTCACCGCAGCCGCATCCTCCAGGTCAGATCTCGTCGCCTCCAGCGCGGACAGCGCCTGCACCTTTCGCGAGAGGGCGAGGAGATCCGCTCCCTTCACCTGCGTCTGAGCGGCGCGGAGGCCCAGCAGTGACACGCGCGTCCGACCGAGCTGCGCGCCCAGGGCCTTGAGCTTCGCCAGCGCGCGTTCACGACGGAGCGACACGGTGTCGAGATTCTGCAGTTCTTCTTCGAGCGACGCCGCCGCGTGCTGAAGCTGCTTCTTCGCGAGCTCATCCCGTGACGTTTCGACGCTCTTTTTCAAGTCATGCAGCTGCGCCTCCAGCTCACCCTTCGCGCCCGAGTCCATCTGCGCTTCGACGCCGGACCAGTGCTCCGCGAGCTCCAGCGCCTCTCGCGTCGCCTTGCTCAACGTCTGCGCCAGCTCTGCCCGAGCGGGCTCCCGGGGAAGCTGCGCGAGGAGCTCGCCACAGTGCCGGTACGCGCCCACGAGCTGCCCCACGAGCTCGGACAGCTCGCCGCTCAGCTTGATGACGAGCTCGCTGGCGCGCGCTTCGACCGGATCGTCTTGAAGCAGCAGGTGCGCGGGCAGCGCCGAGAAACCCGTGAACAGCGCGGCGACTGCGCCCGCGAACGGCATCGCGATCATCCACGAGAGGCCTGCTCCAACGAGCCTGTGCGCGAGCACGTTGCCGAGCACCGTTCCCACCGGAAAGAGCATCGCGCCGGCCGCCGCCGCGAGCGCGTAGCCGAACGGCCTCGGCCGTAGCTGCGCCACGGTCGCCTCGGTGCCGCGCGCATCGATGGTGGCGAACATCAAGAACACCCCGGTGAGCGCGCCGCAGACGATGGTTCCGAGCTGGTCTGCGATGAGCAGGGCGACGAGCGTGAGGAGCCCCGCCACTGCTCGGATGACCCAGCGTTCGAAGCGTCCGCCGCCGGAGAACGCGAAGACGGCGGCCGCGGCGACGGTCCATTGAAAGAACCCCGCCGTCGCCGACCCGTAGAAGAGCAGGGAGGCGAGGCCAGCTGCAGCGGCGGTGAGGACGGCGCGGGTGAGGTTGCGCTCGAACTGGGCGCGGTGGCTGAGCTGAAGCGAGAGAGCGGAGGTCATGGTCGGATCCCTGATCAGCCGCTAGTACGTGTTGTTGTTGCCGAAGTCCTTGAGCCCCTTTTTCTGCACCAGCTTCACCTGGTGGCTCAGCTGATCCGCGGTGTGAGCCGTCTGGAGATTGTTCTGCACCTCGTCCACGCCCGAGAGCGCGTACGCGGTGCTGCCCCCGAGCGCATCGGCGCTCGCACCGAACAGCTGCCGGACGTTGTCGAACATCCCCAGCGCCTCCTCGGTGCGGCCCTCCTGATACGCGACCGCCGCCTTCGTCATCGTCACCGCGCCCAACGCCTTGATGCCCGCTGCCGCCACCTCGCGATCCATCGCCGGGGTCACCTTCGCTTCGTCGGCGGTGAAGGTCGCGACGCCGTCGATGTTGCTCGTGCGATTCGCGCCGGTGGACACGGTCTGGTAGCTCAGCTGCGCGGTGAGGACGCTGATGTGTCCTTCGCCCGCAGGCGCGTTCACGTGTAGCCGAGCGAGCACCTTCGCCTGCTGGCCGCTCGCGAGATCGTACAGCGGGATCTGCACCGTTCGGCTCCCCGGATCGATCTTCCGGCCGAACACGTCCATCAGCTCCACGCCCTGCGGAACCGTCAACGTCACCCACACGCCGCGCGCGACCGTGGAGGTGGCC
>JBJMQN010000035.1:0-4225 GCA_045802665.1 Myxococcaceae bacterium
AGGACGTGGTCCGTGCACGAGAGGCCCAGGCCTCCGTACTCGGTCGGGATCTCGGCGTTCATCAACCCGAGCTCCCAGCCTTCCTTGCAGATGTCGACGGGGAAGGTGCCGTGCTCGTCGAGCTTCTGCGCGACCGGGATGATGCGCTCGCGGGTGAATTTGCGCGCGGTGTCGACCAGCCGCTGCTGCTCGTCGGTGAGGGCGAAGTCCATGGTGCCGTCGAGACTACTTCACTTTCCCACGAACTTCGCGGCCCTCTTTTCCAGGAACGCGCGCATCCCCTCGGCGCGGTCCTGCGTGTCGAAGAGCAGCGCGAACGTCTCCGCCTCCTGGCGGTTCGCCGCCCGGAGCGGGATGTCGTAGCCTCGCTCCACCAGTCGCTTGGCGCGGGCGACCGCCAGCGGACCGCGCGTCGCGATCTTCTCCGCGACCTTCCGGCAGTGCGCCATCAGCTCCGATCGCGGCAGCACCGCGTTGACCAGGCCGATCTCCAGCGCCTGCTTCGCGTCGACCATGTCGCCGGTGAAGATGATCTCCTTCGCCCGCAGCTTCCCCACCAGCCGCACCAGGCGCTGCGTGCCGCCGAACCCGGGGGTGATGCCCAGTGTCACCTCGGGGAAGCCCACCTTGGCATTGTCGCTGGCGTAGATCATGTCGCAGGCCACGGCGAGCTCGAGCCCGCCACCCAGGGCGTAGCCGTTCACCGCCGCGATGGTGGCGCAAGGGATGTCCTCGAGCATCGCGGTGAGCACGTGGCCCAGCTCGCTGAATTCGCGCGCGGTCCACGGCGTCATCGGCGCCATCTCGGAGATGTCCGCCCCGGCGACGAACGCCTTGTCGCCCGCCCCGGTGAGGATCAGCGCCCGGCTCGACTCGGCCACCTCGCGGACCGCCTGGAGCAGCTCGCGCAACGTGGCGCTGTTCAGCGCGTTGAGCGCCTTCGGCCGGTTGACGGTGATCGTCGCGATCGGTCCTTCCCGCGACACCTGGATGTTCTCGTACGCCATCGGGACGCCTCAGTACGCGTAAAAGCCGCGCTTGGTCTTGCGGCCGAGCCAGCCCGCGTCCACGTACTGGCGCAAGAGCGGCGCGGGGCGGTACTTGTCGTCCCCCAGGCCCTTGTGCAGGACCTCCGCGATGTACAGGCAGGTGTCCAGGCCGATGAAGTCGGCGAGCGTCAGCGGCCCCATCGGCACGTTGGTCCCCAGCTTCATCGCGGTGTCGATGTCCTCCGCGGTGCCCAGGCCCTCCATCAGCGCGAAGCACGCCTCGTTCAGCATCGGGATCAGGATCCGGTTCACGATGAAGCCGGGGAAGTCCTTCGACACGACCGTCGTCTTCCCCATCTTCTCCGCGAGCGCCCTCGTCGCCGCGTACGTCTCGTCGGACGTCGCAGCGCCGCGGATGATCTCCACCAGCTTCATCACCGGCACCGGGTTCATGAAGTGCATCCCGATGACGGACTCGGGGCGCTTCGTGGACGCGGCGATGCGGGTGATCGGAATCGACGAGGTGTTCGTCGCCAGCACGCCGCCCGGCTTCACCACCGTGTCCAGGTCTTTGAAGATCTTCCGCTTCAGATCCTCGTTCTCGGTCACCGCTTCGACGGCGAAGTCCACGTCCTTGCAGTCGGTGATCGCGGTCGCGGTGCGCAGTGCCTCCAACGCCGCCTTCCGCTTGCCGTCATCGAGTTGGCCCTTCTCGACGAGCTTGTTGAGCCCCGCCTGAATCCGTCCGGCGCCCTTCTCGACGGCTTCCTTCGCGACATCCACCAGCGTCACCCGCAGCCCCGCCACCAGCGCCACCTGCGCGATGCCCGCGCCCATCTGACCTGCGCCCACGACGACGAGATGCTCGGTTGCCATGTGTGGCTCCTCCGGAAGTGCGCGCGGTTTATGCCCCGATGCGCCAGCCGGTCAACGAGCCACGCATCCGCCGTCCGCTGGTCGTAAGTCCCGGGCGGCGAGCCAATTCGCAGCGCTTCTGGTCAGGGGTGTAGTCGCAGAGCGAATGGTTCCGATCGGCGTTCTCTGGATGGCACTCGTTGCACAGACGCCGCCGTCGTTCTCTCCGCGCTGTGCCCCGCTCCGAGCGGAGCTCCTCTGCCAGGACGCGCCCGCGGACTCCAGCGAGCTCATGCTCCACGATGCGGACGCCGGCACCTTCGTCACGGTGGAGAACGTGCTGCACGGCGCTCCGAACGCGCAGTTCCAGGCGCACGACGAACGGCCGCTGGTGGCGATCACGTTCCAGGATCCGAAGACGGCGCTCGATCCTGGCGCGCACCTGTTCGCCACCCACGCGCACTCCGCCGACGGACAGACCGCGACCTTCCGCACCGCGCTCCCCATCCGCGACGACGGCACGGTGATCGACCCGCGGGACTCGCAGTGTTCGGGACCGCCGGCGATCGACGCGCACGCCCTCGCCGAGATCGTTGGAACACGAACGAACGACGAGTGCCGCCAATCGCTGCAGCATCTGGACGCGCGCTTCACTGAAGATCGCTGCGAGGGCCGGCGCGGGCTGTGGAACGTGCCCTACTGCCGGCCGGACGGAACTGCGAACCCGGACGTGGAGCCTTCGTTCTTCTGCAGCTGCGAGCACGCGGAGCTGCCAATGGGCTCACTCTCGCTGTTCTACCTGGTGCAGCTGCTCAAACGCCGCCGTCGAGTCGGGGAACGGCGATGACCACCTGCTCCTCGCGATCCACGTCGACGCTCTGGTTCGAGCCGATCGACGCCGCGCCGCCCTCCACCCAGCGGAACACCTTCACCGTGTAGGGCCCATCTTTCAGCGGAAGCTTGTTCGGAGATCGCAGCTCGGACTCCGCGCCGGAAGGCAGCTCGAACTCCTCGCGCTTGAGCAGCGTCCCCTCGGGGTCGTAGAGCTGGTACTCGAAGCGCCGGACCTGGCCGCGATCTTCGGGCATCTGAAAGACGAGCTCATGGTCTGCTGCGACCAGTCCACCGCCGCCACGCCACAGCCAGATGCCCAGCGCGACGATGATCACCAGTGGGAGCCGCTTCCACAGCTGGCCCCGTTTGCGAGCTGGAACCTCCTCGGTCACTCCGACTTCTTCTTCCGCCCGCTCTTCGTCTTGATCTCCGCGCTCTCCACTTTCGGGAGCAGCGAAGAGTCACCTTCGGGGGCGCCGCGCTCGGCGGGCGGGACGAGCCGCACCTGCGCCTTGATCTCGACCGTCATCCCCGACACGAGCTTCAAGAACTCGTCGCGGACCTTCTCGGACTGAAGAAACCGGCGGAGCTCTTCGGAGACGACGCGGGTGATCTCGTCCTTGGTGCGCTCCGCCTGGCCCACGAGGTAGCCCAGCGCCTCCTTCGGCAACTTGAGCTGGCCTGCGAGGCTGCGGAGCCCCTCTTCGCCGAGGAACACCGCGCCAATTCCCGCCACCGCCATCTTGCGCACGAAGTCCGGCACGAAGCCTTTGCGGCCGATGGGCTCCTCGTCCGGCAGGAGCGGATCACTCTCGTAGTCGTCGGGATCGTTGTCGTTTTCGTTCACGCTTGCACCGGCAGCCGAACGCGCATGTTCTCGGTGGAGACCCTCCCAGCGACGGCACGCGCGATGTCCATGAACGCCTTCGCCTCGGGGCTCTCGGGATGAGACGCCACGATCGGCGTGCCCTCATCTCCCGACACCCGGACCTTGAGATCCAGCGGGACCTCGCCGAGGAACGGGACATTGAACATCTCCGCCGCCTTCCGGCCTCCGCCGTGCGCGAAGATGTCGGTGCTCTTTCCGCAGTGCGGGCACACGAACTGACTCATGTTCTCCACGATCCCGAGGATGGGAACGTGGAGCGTGTCGAACATCTGCTTGGCGCGAATCACGTCCGCGAGCGCCACGTCCTGGGGCGTCGTCACCAGCACGCCGCCGGCCGAACGGACCTTCTGCGAGATCGTGAGCGCCACATCGCCGGTGCCCGGCGGCAGATCCATGATCAGGTAATCCAGCTCGCCCCAGTTCACGTCGCGCACCAGCTGCATCAGCGCGCCGTGCAGCATGGGGCCGCGCCAGATGAGCGCCTGATCCGGCGGCACCAGAAACCCGATCGACATCACTTTGATGCCGTGAGCCTCCATGGTGTTGAGCTTCTTGCCGTCCGGGCTCACCGGCCGCGCCTTCATCAGGCCCGTCATCAGCGGCACCGAAGGCCCGTAAAAGTCCGCATCCAGCAGGCCGACCTTCGCGCCCATCTTCG
>JBJMQN010000620.1:0-4475 GCA_045802665.1 Myxococcaceae bacterium
CGCGAGCGCACCGCCATCTGGACTCGCCGCGACAATGTAGAGGGTCGCGGCGTCACTTACGCCGCACGTGGGGCGTACCCAACCGAGCCCATCGTAGTGAGACAACCCCAGACCGCGCACGGCGGCCCAGACGTCCGATTCGTTCGAGGCGGTGAATACGTCGTCGGTGAGATACTTGAATCCCGCCACAGTAGGCTCGTTGCGCCAGGTATTTCCGTCGTAGCGGGCGAAGGCGCTGTTTGCGGTGAAGGCGAACAGACTTCGCCCCGCGGCACCGAGCGCATAAGGAGCTGAAGGCACCGGAATCGTCTGGCTGCGCCCGGCCGAGTCGATGTGGAACATCGTCCCTGAGCCCGCGATGAGAGCGCCGCCGTCCGGAGCGGCGATGACATCATTCAACGGATACGCGCTGCCCAGCGTAACGAGAACGCCGTTCTCAAACCGCCGAATCGCGCCGCCGCTGGAAGCGGCCCAGACGGCGTTGCCATCCACGGCGAGCTTGTACGCATTGTCGCTCGTGGCGAGCTCGGCGGACTTCACGCCGTTCTGCACTTGAATCAGCCGCCCAGACCCGCCACAGACCACGTTTGCGCGTGCGAGCCCGACCACATTCCCGCAGCCCGAGGTGCCGGCGATCTCGGTCCACTTCTGCC
This sequence comes from Myxococcaceae bacterium, assembly GCA_045802665.1. Classification (GTDB taxonomy): domain Bacteria; phylum Myxococcota; class Myxococcia; order Myxococcales; family Myxococcaceae; genus JBJMQN01. The sequence continues at coordinate 654 of JBJMQN010000620.1, forward strand.
CATCGAAGTGCTGCAGGTTCCCGACGAAGCTGCCCACCCAGACGTCATCGTCCGCGCTCGCCCAGATGCTGTTCGGCGAAGGCAGGCGCGCCCACTCGTGCAGGCTGGCTCCGTCCCATCGAAGCACCGAGCCCTGGTTGCTGACGAAGAGGACGTCGGAAGAACTCAGACTCACCCCATCCGTGATGTCGCCCTCAGCGGGGAGCGGATTTTCGGTGCAGATGCCGCCATCGCACGCGGCAAGCCAGGACGGAGGACAGATGTGGAGCGAGCAGTTGGGCGCCGTCTGTTGAAGCCGAATGCATGCGCCGGCGTTGCACACGTCCGTCGCTCCACACAGGTTGTTCCCGCAGAGCGTCCCGTCGGTCAGCGTCGAAATGCCGCATCCCTTCGCCGGATCACAGAACGCGCTCTGGCATGTGGAGGTGGGTTGGGGACAGTGGATGACCGCGTGCGTGCAGCCCTGAGGTCCGCAGCCATCCGCCGTGCAACGGTCTTCGTCATCGCAGGCAGGGTTCACGCCTTCGCAGCTTCCGGCGTGACAAACGCCGCTCACCGCGCACTCGGTCTGGCAGGCCGTCCCATCCTGTAGCGGAACCGCCTCGCAACCCCCGTCGCGCTTCAGCAGGCGGTAACACGGAGGAGCGGACGCACCGCACTCGGGAGGAGCCACGCCGTCACCGCTCAGCGCGCCGATGATCTGCGTCGAGCCCAGCTGGACCGTGACTCCCGCCGTGAAACTGCCGGCGGCAATGGGCGCGAAGGTGAAAGGCACTCGTACGCCCTCACCGGGCGCGATGGTCGCCTGATCGAAATTCGCCGAGAACGGCGGGTCCGTGTGGACAGTCACGGTGACGGCGCGATCGCCGCTGTTCGTGATCTGGAGCTCGCGCGAAGAGGTCTGCCCCACCTCGGTCGGCTCGAACCCGACGTTCACCGGATCGAGCGTCACCGTCGCGCGCGGGCTCTTCGCACATGCGATGAACGCGAGCGGCAGGAGGAGGAGCAGCGGTCTCATCTCGAGCCGATTCTGCCGCCGACGTCCTTCGTCACTCGGGAACGGCGTCGCGCCGTGTGCCGTGGCCAACGGCACGCGACCCACAAGTGCCGAGCGGTGGACGTTCGAGGAGTGGGCGGGGCGGGACTCGAACCCGCACACCTTGCGGCACCAGATCCTAAGTCTGGCGCGTCTACCAATTTCGCCACCCGCCCGGGCCGGCGGCCGCCTTCTACCCACAGACGATGCGGCGCCGCCACTGCTGACCCAGAGCCTGAGTTAAGGTCCAGCGCCGGGAGGAGACGATGAACGTCCGGGGAGCGGGAGTCTGGCTGTTCGCGCTGTCGACCATGGCGGCGGCTGCGCCCTCGTCTCAGCTCAAGCTCGCGGCGCCGGGACTTCAGCCGGTGCAGGTCGACGAGAAGATCGTGGACTTCTACAACGACTACTTCGCCGAGCAGCTCCGCGAACAGGCCCACGCGCAGGTCACCACCAAGAGCGAGGTCGGCGCGATCATCGGCTTCGAACGGCAGAAGCAGCTCCTCGGCTGCTCTGACGGCTCGCAATCGTGTCTGGCGGAGATGGCCGGCGCGCTGGGCGTGGATGGAATCGTCTCCGGCTCGCTGGCGAAGCTCGGCAGCGCGTACACGATCCAGATCAAGATCCTGAAGGCGAGCGACGGCACCGTGCTCTTCGCGCAGAGCGCCCGCCTCGCGACGGACGACGAGGTGCACGACTGGCTGAAGGCTCAGGCGAAGACGTTCGGAGCTCAGGCCAGCAAGGATCAAAGCGGCGCGCTGGTCGTCGAACAGAACAGGCCGAGCTCGGGAGGACTTCGACAGTGGGCCTGGGCTCCTGGCGTCGTCGGCGTCGCGTCCGCGGGCTTGAGCGTCGTCTTCTATCTGCAGTCAAAGGCCAGCGCCGCGAGCATCAAGGACAGCAGCTCTCCCATCCGGAGCGACTACAACAAGTTCGTCACCGCGGGTCAGACGCAGCAGACGCTCGCGGCGGTATTCGCAGGAGCGGCGGTGGCCGGCCTCACCACGGCAGGCGTGATGTACGCGCTGGGCGGTGGAGAGTCGTCCGCGACCGTTTCGCTGGTGCCGTCAGCGCATGGGGCGATCGCCGCCGTTGAGGTGAAGTTTCCGTGAAGCGAACGCGATCCTCAGTTCCGGCGCCGTGACGCGAGCCCTCGTCCTCGTCCTCGTGCTCTGTGGCGGCGTGGCCAGCGCCGATCAGCAGCTCAGGCTCCTCCTGCTCCCGAGTGTCATCGACGGAGTCGCCCGCGATGCCGCCGACGCCTTCGACACGAAGCTCGCCGCTGCCCTCTCGGCGTCGACGAAGACCATCCGGTGGGAGGAGATTTCCCCTCAGCTGTCCGCTGACGATCAGGTCCGGCTCTCGAGCTGCGCGGAGCCGAAGTGCTTGATGGAGCTCGGCAAGCAGTTCGAGCTCGACCGCGTTCTCGCGCCAAAAATCAGCCGGCAGGGCAAGTCGTACCGCGTGCTCCTCAAGATTTTCGACGCGCAGACCGGCCAACGCACCGCTCTCGTCAGCGACAAGGCGGCCTCGGAGCAGAAGCTCGCGGAGCTCGGCGTGGCGCTCTCGCCCCGAATCATGCGTGCGGTGGGCACGGCGACGCCGCAGCCAACCGATGTCGACGCCACAGACGAGGATCGCGCAAAGACCGGGACGGGTCCGTGGCCGTATGTCGCGCTCGGCTCAGGCGCGCTGCTGCTCGGCTCCGGAACGTATTGGATGCTGCAGGCGAAGGACGCGCATGACGAGCTCGTCTCTCCTTCGACCGGCGCGGTGATTACGCCAGAGCACCGGCGGGAGCTCGTCTCGAGAGGTTCGCTGTTTCAGACGCTGGGTTGGGGTGCGCTCGGCGCCGGAACAGCGGCGATCGCCGCGGGCGTCATCTCCACGCTCCAGTTCGATACGGACACGGACGTTTCGGCGTGGATAGGTCCGAACGGCGGAGGCATCACCGCGAGGATCGCGTTGCCGTGAATGCTCAGGGGCGCTGAGAGTTCGCGTCGCTTTTTCGATGCGCGGGCGCTGAAAAACGACGCGGCATCTCAGCACCCCCTGCGCCCTGCCGGCAGCTCACCCGCACTTGCTGTTCGTGCAGGTCTTCCCGGGGCAGCAGTCGGTGTTCACCGTGCAAGCTCCGCCGGTCCCCTTGGCGCACTTCGCGGCGCCGGGGCAACAGACGAGGCCCGTGTTGCACGTCATCATCCCCGCGCAGAGACAATCTCCCGCACCGCCACACGCGAAGTTGTTGATGCACACGCCCGCATCTTTCTGCCCGCCGTCCGTCGAAGGCGTGCACGCCCCGTAGCCGCCCCACTGACAGCCGCCGTCGCACGTCCGCGTCTGTGCGCCGCAGTCGTTGCACGCTCGCGACTCCACTGAGCCGGGCGAGCACACGCCGCCGCCACCGCAAGAGGTCTGCCCGCCGTCCCACTCGCAGCTGCTCGAACAGGTCTGCACGCGCGTCTGACACATGTTTCCGCAGCTCACCTGACGCGTGCTCCCCGGCGCGCAGCTCCCCTGCCCCGAGCAGCTCCCGAAGGTGCTCCAGACCCCCGCGTCCATGCACACGCGCGATTTCGCGCCGCAGTTGCCGCAGTCCTGCGTTTCGATTTCGCCGCGCACGCAGGTGCAGCCGGCGTCTCGGCAGTCGCTGCCCGAGGGACACGACTCTTCACAGGAGCCGCAGTGATTTGGATCGCTCGTGAGATCCGCGCATGAGCCGCCGCAGCTCGTGAGCCCGCCGTCGCACCCGCCGTCGTCTTCGGAGAAACAGAGATCGGAAGAGC
>JBJMQN010000621.1:0-5024 GCA_045802665.1 Myxococcaceae bacterium
CACGCAATAGCCCTGGAACGCCTTGGCGCGCGCGAAGGACTCCTTCTCCTGTCCCATGCTCGTCCAGACGTCCGTCGTCACCACGTCCGCGCCCTTCACCGCCTCATCCGGCGAACCGGTGAGGTGCACGTTTCCATTCGCTGCCTTCACTGACGCGGACGGCGGCCGGTAGTTCTCCGGCGCGGCGATGCGGAGCTCGAAGCCGAACAGCCCGGCGGCCTCGATCCACGAGAGCGCCATGTTGCTGGACCCGTCGCCCACCCACGCGACCTTGCGCCCGTTGAGCGAACCCAGCCGCTCACGCACGGTCATCAGATCCGCGAGGAGCTGTACCGGATGGCCGCCCTCGGACAGGCCGTTGATGACCGGCACCGTGGACGCGTGCGCGAATGCGTTCAGCCGGTCGTCGCCGAACGTGCGGAACATGATCACGTCCACGTAGCTGCTCGTCACCCGGGCGGTGTCGCTGATCGGCTCTCCACGCGCGATCTGGCTGTCGCCGGAGTTGAGCGTGATCGCATGCCCGCCCATCTGCACCATCGCCGCCTCGAATGAGAGCCGCGTGCGCGTGGACGCCTTCTCGAAGATGCACGCCAGCGTCTTGCCGGTGAGCGTGTCGTGCGTGCGCCCGGACTTCCGCTCCTTCTTGAGCTGCACCGCTCGCGCGTAGAGCTCACCGTGCTCGGCGACCGAAAGGTCCGAAAGCTTCAGGAAATCTCTCTTCATGACAGCGACGCCTCCTTCAACGTTTCGAACAGCGACGACAACCTCGGCACCGAACGGAGTCCTTCTTCCGCCTGCGCCACCGCGTGCTTCAGCGCTTTCAACTGAGCGTCGATCGAAGCGGGGCCCGTGCTGCCCGCGCTCACTTTCCGCGCGACAGAGCCTTCGACCCGCGCGACCTCGAGGACCGCTTCGTCGAATGCGGAGTCCACGCTCTGCGCGAGCGAGAGGGTCACCTGTTCCAGCGGGAGCTTGTGCTCCTGACATGCTCGAACCAGCGCGCCGACCTTCTTGTAAGCGTCCCGGAACGGCATCCCGCGCGCGACCAGCGCCTCGGCGAGATCCGTCGCCTGCGTCGCGTCGGAGCGCAGCGCGGCGAGACACCTTTCGCGATCGAACTGAATTCGCGGCAGCGCGATCCGGAGCAGTTGCACGACCGTCTTCGCGCGCTGCATCGAATCGAGCAGCGGACCACGATCCTCCTGCTGGTCGCGGTTGTAGCCGCCGGGCAGGCCCTTCATCGTCACCAGCAGCGAGACGAGATCTCCCACCGCGCCGCCGGACTTTCCGCGCACCAGCTCGAATACGTCCGGGTTTTTCTTCTGCGGCATCATCGACGAGCCGCAGGCGATCTCTCCGTCGAGCACGATGAACCCGAACTCGCGCGAGCTGAAGTCCACGACGTCGGTGGCGAACCGCGACGCGTGCGTGCACAGCCTCGCCACCGCGTACGAGAAGTCGATCGCGAAGTCGCGATCGCCCACGGTATCGAGCCCGTTCAGCGTCAGCCTTTCGAACCCGAGCAGCTTCCGGGTGATCTCGCGATCGATCGGCAGTGACGATCCTGCAATCGCGCCCACGCCCAGCGGCAGCGCGTTGGTCTGATCGATCACGAAGCTCAGCGCCGCGAGATCCCGCTCCAGCGACGACGCGAACCCGAGCAGCCAGTACGCCGCGCTGATCGGCTGCGCCCGCTGACGGTGCGTGTACGCGGGGAGCAGCGTGCCCTGCTCCTTCTCCGCTCGCGCGCAGAGCTCGGTGATGAGGGAACGCACGTCCTGCGCGAGCAGCAGCGCGGACTCGCGGACGTGCAGCCGCAGGTCCAGCGCCACCTGATCGTTTCGAGACCGCGCCGTGTGGAGAAAGCCCGCCGAAGCGCCAATCCGCTTCGTGAGCTCCGCCTCCACCGCCATGTGCACATCCTCTTCGTTCGGAAGCAGCAGCGTGCCCGCCGCGTGCTCTTCGACGAGCCGCAAGAGCCCCGCCTTCAGCGACGCCGCGGCGTCCTGTGGAATGAGCTTCGTCCTCGAGAGCATGACCAGGTGCGCGAGGCTCCCCAGCAGATCCTCACGCACGAACGCCATGTCGTGGGTGAGGCTGGAGGTGAGCTCGAGCACTTCAGGGAGCAGCGACGTGCTCCCCGCGGCGGCGGTCTTCGCGAGCACCTACTTGTTGTCCTTGCTGTGCATCCGGCTGTGGAGCTGCAGCTGCAGGCCGGTGAGCTTGATGAAGCCCTCCGCCGCTCGGTGATCGAACGCGTCGCCCGCGCCGTAGGTGCTGAGCGCGTGGTTGTAGAGCCCGTTCTCCGACGTGCGGCCGACCACCTGGCACTGACCCTTGAACAGCCGGAGGGTGACCTCGCCGGTGACGTCCTTGTTGTGCGAGTCGTTGAAGGCCTGGAGCGCGTCGCGGTACGGCGAGAACCAGAACCCTTCGTAGATGAGCTCGGCGTACTTCTGATCCAGCAACGCCTTCACGCGCTGGCTCATGCCGAGCGTCGTGAAGCGCTCGAGATCCTTGTGCGCGGTGATCAGCGTGATCGCCGCCGGGCACTCGTAGTTCTCGCGGCTCTTGATGCCCACCATCCGGTCTTCCATCAGGTCGATGCGGCCCACGCCATGCTCACCGGCGATGGCGCCCACCTTCTTGATGAGCGACGCGGGAGACAGGCCGTGGCCGTCCACCGCGACGGGAAGGCCCTTCTCGAACGCGATCTTGATGTACGCCGGCTCGTTGGGCGCGTTCTTCCACGACTTCGTCCACGCGAACGCCTCTTCGGGCGGCTCCTGGTTCGGATCTTCGAGGACGCCGCCTTCGATGGACCGGCCCCAGATGTTCTCGTCCACGCTGAACGGCTTCTTCGCCGTCACCGGGATGTCGATGTTGTGCTTCGCCGCGTAGGCAATCGCCTCGTCGCGCGTGATGTTGCGCTCGCGCTGCGGAGCGACCACCGCGAGATCCGGCGCCAGGCCCTGCGTCGCCAGATCGAACCGGACCTGATCGTTGCCCTTGCCGGTGGAGCCGTGTGCGACGGCCTGCGCGTTGTGCTTCCGCGCCGCCTCGACCAGGTGCTTGCTGATCAGCGGACGGCTGAGCGCCGCCGAGAGCGGATACACGTTCTGGTAGAGCGCGTTCGCCTGGAGCGCCGGGAAGCAGAAGTCCTTCGCGAACTCCTCCTGAGCCGGGATGACCTCCACCGCCACCGCGCCCGCCTTCTTCGCGCGCGTGATGATGTACTCCGGGTCGCGCGCCTCGCCGACGTCCACGTGGCAGGCGACGACGTCGTAGCCGTAGTCGTTCGACAGGATGCGGACCAGCACCGAGGTGTCGAGTCCGCCCGAATACGCCAGCACAATCTTCTTTCGCGTCGTCATCGCTCTGCTCTTCTCCATAGGGACTGCAGTTGCTTCGCGAGCCCCGCCGCGGAGCTCTTCCGCGTCGGCGCCACGAAGATGGTGTCGTCACCGGCGATGCTGCCGAGGACAGAATTCAAACGGGCGCGATCGATCCCCTGTGCCACCACCGACGCCGCGCCCGGCGTCGTCGTCACCACGACCATCGTCTCGTTGTGATCCACTCCCAGCACCAGCTGCTTCACCGGGCCCAGCGCCTCGTCCACCGGCGCCGTCGGAAGCTCCTCGAGCTCATAGACGCTGCCGCCCTCGGGCAACGTCACCCGCCGGGCCTTCAGCTTCGCGAGGTCGCGCGAGAGCGTGGCCTGCGTCACCTCGAAGCCCTTCTTCGCGAGCAGCTCCCCCAATTCCTCCTGAGTTCCCACCCGCTGGGTCCGAAGCAGCGAACGAATCGCCCCGCGCCGCTGTGCAAGCTCTGCGTCCATGAGGATCAGCGCGCGCCTCCGCGGATGACGGTGCCAACGCCCTTGTCGGTGAACAGCTCGGCGATCACGCTGTGCGGAGTGCGGCCGTCGATCACGTGCACCGCCTCCACGCCGCCGTTGAGCGCGCGGAGAATCGACTCGCTCTTCACCGCCATCCCGTTCTTCACCGCGCCCGAGGAGATCTTCTCGTGCAGCTGCGGCACGGTGAGCTCGGAGACCAGCTCGCCTCCCTCCAGGATTCCCGCGACGTCGGACAGATAGATGAGCTTCTTCGCGCCCAACGCCGCGGCGATCCCCGCCGCGACCACGTCCGCGTTCAGGTTGTAGCTCTGGCCTTCGGAGCCCATGCCCACCGGCGAGATGACCGGGATGTACCCCTGCTTGAGCATCAGCTCGATGAGCGAGGCGTTCACCTCGGTGAGCTGGCCCACCTGGCCCAGGTCCTTGCCGTCCGCGCGGATGAGCTTCTGCGCCTTCAGCAGCGCCGCGTCCTTGCCGGACAGGCCCACCGCGTTCGCGCCCTTCATGTTGAGCAGCGTGACGAGCTCCGAGTTGATCGAGCCGGTCAGCACCATCTCCACAACTTTGAGATCCGCCTCGGACGTGACGCGCTGCCCGTCGATGAACTGCGGCGTCGTCCCCATCCGCTCCAGCGCCTTCGTGATGTCCGGGCCGCCGCCGTGAACCACGATGGGCTCGAGGCCCACGCTGCGCAGCAGCAGGATGTCCTCGCAGAAGCTGCGCTTGAGCGTCTCCTTCGTCATCGCCGCGCCGCCGTACTTGATGACGCAGCGCTGGCCCTTGAAGCGGCTCATGTACGAGAGCGCCTGCACCAGCAGCGACACCTTGAACGCGGGGCTGTAGTTCGCGAGCCGGTCATCCTTGCCCACGCCACCTTCGGGCCGTTCGACCAGCAGCGACGTGTAGTCCGCGTTGATCTTCACGTAGTCGTACGAGAGATCGCAGCCCCACGCAGTCGCCTCCGCATCACCTGCCGCGAGCTGCACTTCGACCTTCACCTCGGGCTCGCGCATGCGCGCCTTCAGCACCTGCTTGTCGTGCTCGGCAGGACCGCCCGCGTACACGACGAGGTTCTGGATGGAGACGGTCGCCTTGTACGGGTTCACCTGCGTGAACTTCTGGCTGCCCACGCGCGCGCCGACGGTGGCGAGCACTCGGCCCC
>JBJMQN010000622.1:0-3832 GCA_045802665.1 Myxococcaceae bacterium
GAGGTGCAGTACTGACCCTGCGGGCAATCCGAGTAGGTCTTGCAGTCCGTCTGCCTGCAGCTGCCGTCCTCGCAGATGAGGTTCGGGCCGCACGTCTGATCGTTCAGGCAACGCCGCAGGCAGCTCCCGTCGAGGCACTGGTAGAGGGCCACCGCGACTCTCGGATCCACGCCCGGCGCGCAGTCCGTGGAGACATTGCAGGCGGGGATGCACAGGCCCTGCGTGAGCTCACATTTGCGGCCAATCGAAGCGCAGTCGTTGTCGGAGGTGCAGCGAGGCCTCGTGACGCAGGCGCCGCTCTCACAGATCTGATTCGCCGCGCACGCCGAGTCGGTCGTGCAGGTGCACTTGTCGGCCTTGCAGACGAAGCCCTGCGCGCAGTCGGTGTCTGCCTGACATTCCGGGGCGGGGATGCAGCTGCCCGCTCGGCAGATCTGCTCGGTGCCGCATTCGGTGTCGTTCAGACAGACGGGGCCACACGCGCCGCGGCGGCAACGACCTTCGGCGCCACAGTCGGTGTCGGTGTCACACGGTTTGGAGTTGGTTGGCGGACAGCCAGAGAGCAGGAGCGCGAACGCGAGCGCGAGAAGCCTCGGAAGGGGAAACCTCGACATCGCCTTTTGCGCCTCCGCTGGATACCCTCAACCGACAGCCGGCTACTGAAGCAGAAGGGAGCAGGACGTGGAAGCGAAGCGGTTTCTGCAGACGGTCGGGACCGAGGTCAGCACGGACTTCGTGAAGAACCGGTCGATCCTCTCCTTCGACGAGTACCTGCAGCTCTTTCTCTCCGAGCCCAGGCGGCAGGTGAGGAACGCCGCTCAGTACCTGCACGACGTGATGGATCACTTCGGCACCTCCGAGGTCCGTCACCCGACCGGGAAGATCAGAAGATTCAAGATCTTCGACGGGGCGAAGGAGGATCGCGACGGGCGCGTCGCCGGACAGGAAGAGGTTCAGAACGCGATCTACCGGATGCTCGGCAACTTCGTGCGGGCGGGATCGATCAACAAGCTCATCCTGCTGCACGGGCCCAACGGTTCGGCGAAGACGTCGATCGTCGCGGCGCTCACGCGCGGGATGGAGGACTACTCGAAGCTCGCCGAGGGCGCGCTCTACCGGTTCAACTGGATCTTCCCCTCGGAGAAGCTGGTGAAGGGGAGCATCGGGTTCGGCGAGAAGGTGAGCAGCTCTCCGGAAGTCGCGAGCTACGCGCACCTGGATGCGGACTCGGTCGCGGTGCGGATGACCTGCGACATGAAGGACCACCCGCTCTTCCTGATCCCCCGGCCCGAGCGCAAGAAGATGCTCGCGGAGCTCATCTCCGGACGCGAAGGCGGCGGCGACGACTTCATCATCTCGGACTACGTGCTCGATGGAGAGCTCTGCCACAAGTGCCGGCGCATCTACTCAGCGCTGCTCTCGGTGAACGGCGGCGATTTTCTCAAAGTGCTTCGGCACGTTCAGGTGGAACGCTTCTACATCTCCAAGCGCTACCAGGTGGGCTCGTTCACCGTCGAGCCGCAGATGAGCGTGGACGCCGCGTACCACCAGGTCACCGCCGACAGATCTCAGGCGAATCTGCCGCCGGCCTTGCAGAACCTGGTGCTGTTCGATGCGCATGGACCGCTCGTGTCGGCGAACCGCGGGGTGATGGAGTACTCGGACCTGCTCAAGCGGCCGCTGGAGGCGTTCAAGTACCTGCTCGGGATGAGCGAGACGGGTGAGGTGCCGCTCGAGCACATGATCCTTCAGCTCGATGAAGTCCTGATCGCCTCCTCCAACGAGAAGCACCTCGCGGCGTTCAAGGAGCTGCCTGACTTCGCGTCGTTCAAGGGTCGCATCGAGCTGGTCCGCGTGCCGTACCTGCGCCGCTACAAGGTCGAGCAGGAGATCTACGACGCGCAGATCACCCGGACGGCGGTGGGCAAGCACGTGGCGCCACACGCGACCGAGCTCGCCGCTGCGTGGGCGGTGCTGACGCGCCTCAAGAAGCCGATCACCGATCGCTACAAGGGCGAGATGCGCGAGATCATCGACGGCATCACGCCGCAGGAGAAGATGCACATCTACGAGGAGCTGCAGCCGCCCGAACGCCTCGCGATCGCGCAGGTGAAGGAGCTCCGGAAGAACATCTCGGACGTCTACCAGGAGTCCGACGCGTACCCGAACTACGAGGGCCGCAGCGGTGCTTCCGCGCGCGAGATCAAGACCGCGCTCTTCAACGCCGCGCAGAACCCGAACTTCAAGTGCTTGAACGCTCTTGCGGTGATCGACGAGCTGGAAGCCCTGACCAAAGACAAGACCGTCTACGAGTTCCTCCAGCAGGAGGTCGTGGACGGCTACCACGATCACGAGGAGTTCGTGCGCGTGGCGGAGACCGAGTACCTGGACCGGGTGGACGACGAGGTCCGCGAGTCCATGGGGCTCATCTCCGAGGGCCAGTACAACGAGATCTTCGAACGCTACGTCACGATCGTCTCGCACTGGGTGAAGGGCGAGAAGATGCGCAACCGCGTCACCGGCGAGTTCGAGAAGCCGGACGAGGGGCGCATGAAGGAGATGGAGGAGATCGTGATGCCGCGCGGAGAGGATCCGGGCGAGTTCCGCAAGAGCGTCATCACGCAGATCGGCGCCTCGAAGCTCGACAACCCGGACATGGCGATCGAGTACCCGCGCATCTTCCCGGAGCTGTTCCGGCGCCTGCGCGAGCACTTCTTCAACGAGCGCAAACGCCAGCTCCAGAAGAACACCGAGAACGTCTTGAAATACCTCTCGGACGAGAAGGGCAGCCTGTCGTCGAAGGAGCGCACGCAGGTGGAGGAGACGCTGAAGACGATGGCGTCGCGCTACGGGTACTGCAACGACTGCGCGAAGGACTCGATCCTGTTTTTGATGCGCAAGCGGTACGCCGTCTAGTCTCCGGCGCATGAACATCGTCCTGCTGGTGGGCGCCGCGCTGATGGCGGCTGCGCCACAACCCGCTGCCGCGAAGGCGCCGGTGCTCCGTGGAACGATCAGCTGGAGCCACCGGTCGGTCAACGACAACTTCACGCACGAGCAGACGGTCACCGTCACCGGAAAGTGGCGCGCCGGAGGGACGGCCGTCTGCGCTCACACCGGCGTGAAGGTGGACCCGAAGGCGCAGTCCTTTCGCGGGCTGGATGGCATGCTCAGCTGGACCGAGAGCATGGAAAACTCCGAACGTCCGGCGCCGCCCACGGACGATCACGAGAAGGAGGCGCTCCGCCACCAGATCCGGAGCTACCACTACTCGGCGTCGAAGCGCATCACCTTCACCGAGGACGAGAACGACCGATACGTCTTCTCTGATCCGGCGGCGACGGCCAACGCCCGCGGTTCGCTGGGCTGCGTGACGCTCGACGCGAAGAAGGGCCAGCTCTACATCAAGGAGCCGTGGTGGAACCCCGTGAACAACATCATCACGGTCGGGGAGGTGAAGGCGGACGTCGTCAACCAGCTGGGTGAGCCGTGGCACTCGGACTCGCCGCACTACAACCTGGACGGCGAGGGTCCGTACAACGACGGAAAGTTCGACCCGAAGGCGCTGCCGGAGGTGCACGGGCACTACGAGCACCGCGAGCCGAATCCGGAGGGCGGGCAGGCCGGATACAGCTGGGAGGAGATCCGGTGGGACCTGACGCTCCGAGATGATCCGAAGGTGGAGCTGTCCGGCCCCGAATGCGTCTGCGGCGATCACCAGGTCGCCGAGTGGACCGCGCGAACCGGGATGAAGGACGGAAAATTCGAGAAGTTCGAAGTCGTCTCAGACGGGAAATCGGCAGTCGTGCAGGACAACACGGGCGGGGACAAA
>JBJMQN010000623.1:0-8702 GCA_045802665.1 Myxococcaceae bacterium
CTCTTCCAGAAGGGCGTGGACTCCACGCTGCCGGGAGTGCTCGAGGATCAGACCAAGCGCGATCGCGATGATTCGCAGCGAGCCGTGGCGCCGCTGAAAGCCGCGGACGATGCGATCAAGATCGACTCCACCTCGATGCCGCTGTCCGAAGTGGTGACCAAGCTCGAGGACGTCGTGCGGAAGAAGCTGTCGTCGCGCGGCTGAGCAAGATGAAGCCGGAGCTCGACGCGGACAGCTGGGTGCTCGTCCTGACGGGCGCCGGTGTCTCGGCGGAGAGCGGAGTGCCCACGTTCCGTGGCGCGGGCGGGCTCTGGAACAACCGCCGCTTCGAAGAGCTCGCATCGCCGCAAGGCTTCATGGAGAACCCGGCGCTGGTCTGGGAGTTCTATTCAGAGCGCAGGTCGAAGGCGAAGACCGTCCACCCGAATCCGGGGCATCACGCGCTGGCGGCGTTGGAGAAGCGGCTCGGGGATCGCTTCCTGCTCGCGACGCAGAACGTGGACGGGCTTCATCGGCGGGCGGGAAATCGAAACGTCGTCGAGCTCCACGGGAACCTCTTCACCTCGCGCTGCTGGGACTGTGATCGCGCGCCGTTCACCGACGAGACGGTCTACGAGGCCGGAACGATCCCGAAATGCGATCAGTGCGGCGGAAAGCTGCGTCCGCACATCGTCTGGTTCGGCGAGATGCTGAATCCGGCGGATCTGCGGCGAGTGAACGACTTCATGGTCGCCGCGTCGCGACACCGCTTCGTGTTCGTCGCGGCGGGGACCTCAGGCGTCGTCTATCCCGCGGCAGGGATGGTGGATCTCGCTCGGGAAGCACGCGCGGACACCTGGCTCGTCAACGCGGATCCCGCAGACAACGGCTCGCGGTTCCACCACTTCGTGCAGGGCAAGAGTGGGGAAGTGCTTCCCAGGTGGTTCAACGTCGAGCCTGAGCGATGACCTGCTGCGAGTGGTGCGACACGCGTGAGCGAATGGCTCAGCGGCCGACGGTGATTTGATGTCCGGCGCCGCTCGCTGCTCGATTCACCCCAACGTTGACGCTTCGGGCGCGTGTGATCGGTGCGGCCGGTTCATGTGCAAGCCGTGCACCTATCCGCTGCCGGGGCCGTTCTCGCGAACGTGCCTTCGATGTTTCGAGGATCGCGTCGTTCCCGAAGCGCAGAGCTCACTGAAGCGGACCCGGACGCACGTGACGATTCTGCTGAGCGTCGCGGCAGTGCTCACGTTGCCGCTGGAAGCGATGGCGATCTCCAACGTCATGCTCGACCGCGATGATCGGACGCCGTTGGTCGTCGCCATGCTCGTCTTCGCGTTCCTCGTCTTTGGGCTGTTGTTCGGGTGGCGGAGGAAGGAGACGACCGCGCGGGGCTATGTGACGGGCACGCTGCTGGTCATCGCTTCGCTCGTTCTTTTTTCGGATCGGGTGCTTCGGTTTGGAGTGATTCCGATCACCGTCGTCAGCGGGTATTGCTTCTCCCGACTGTTCGCCCTTCGTCGGAACGGCGATGCGTTCGTCGCGATGAGGCGGCTTCGCGAGCTGCGCGTGGGGCAGGCGGTGCTCAAGTCCGCGCAGGTGTCGCGCAGCCCGGACGAGCCTCGGATTCTGCGGCGCTGAGGGCTACGCCTTCGCGGCGGCGGCTGCAGCTGCAATGGCGGCGCGTTCGGCTTCGCTGACCTTCGGGTGCTCGCCGCTCGGGCTCGGCTTCTCCTGCTTCTTCAGCAGGCCGTACCTCGCCGCGGCAGAGTCCACGATTCGGCCGACCATCTGCGTGTACGACAGGCCCTTGTGCGCCGAGGCCATCGCCAGCTCGCTCTTGGCCTCGAGGTACGGGTTCGGGTTCACCTCGAGCACGAACACCTCGCCCTCGTTCGAGATGCGGAAGTCGATGCGGGCGTAGTCGCGGACCTTCAGCGCCCGGTAGGCGAGGAGGGCGGCGCGGTTGATGCGCTCTGCCAGCTCCGGCGGGATGTCCTTCGCCATCACCAGCCTCGGTGAGCCCGCCGTCTCGGGGCCGAACTTCACCTCGCGATCGGACACCTTCGGCTGGCTCTCGTCCCACTTGCCGAAGTCGAGCTCGACCACCTGCAGCACTTCGGGGCCCTTCGGATCGCCGAGCACGCCGACGTACACCTCGCGCCCTTCGATGAACTCCTCCGCGAGCGCCTCATCTCCCAGCTCGCGCCGGATCTTCCGCACGCGATCGGTGAGCTCGTCCCACGTCTTCACGACGGAGTGCTTGCCGATGCCGATCGAAGCGTCCGAACGGGACGGCTTCACGATCATCGGAAAGCCGAGCATGCCGTTCATCTCGAACGTCTCGCCGTCGAACGCCGCGAACTCGGGCGTGGGGATCTCGTGGTACTCGAGCAGCTGCTTGGCGAGGATCTTGTCCTGCGCGAGGAGCAGCCCCGCCATGCCGGAGCCGGTGTACTTCACGCCGCCCATCTCCATCAGCGCCGCGACGTTGACCTCCATCCGGTAGTCGCCCGCGAAGGTCTCGCAGACGTTGAAGACGAGATCGCAGCCGCTCTTGTTGATGAGATCGAGGATGTCGAACACGCGATCGTGAACGGCGACCTCGGTGGCGGTGTGGCCGAGCTCTTTCAGCGCGTCGAGCAGGCTCTGCACCACAGGATCGAGCGGCTCACCCGCCGGCTGGTAGTGGAGAACGGCGATCTTCAAGGGCTGCGACGGCGGCATCTGGATCCAAAATAGATCCATGGCCCCGCGCGGCGGAAGTGCTCATCACCAACGTGCGTGAAATATTTTCCACGCGCACCCGAGCCGGGAATTCTCAGTCGAGCTCGAAGAAGCGGTCCGTGTAGAGATAATTCATCGCCAGCGCGGTCAACAGCGCGGTCAGCTTCGTCGAGTACTCGCGCGTTTTGTCGAGCTGAACCATCAGCCCCAGCGCCGTCGTCCGGTCGAGGATGTGATCGATGAGTGACCGGACCACCGCGCGCGAGACGCCCGAATACTGCGTGACGGCGGCGATCAGCGACTGACGTTCCGCTCGAACCATCATGTCCGCTCGAGCGGGAGCGGTGCCGGGCCCTTCGAAGAGCGCGAACAGATCCTGATCGAGGTGTTCACGCAGCTGAACGTCGATCTTCTCTTCGAGATCGCGCTGCCGGTAGTAGTCCACGACCGTCTCTTCCATCTGCGAGACGTCGAGATCCTTCTCCTGGATCTGCACCGGCGGGCTCTGACGGCCGAGCTGCTTCGCGGCGCCGTCCACGTAGTTCAGCTTCTTCAGCGCCGTGGCCCAGCCGGTGTACCGCTTCTGCCAATCGTTCTCCGGCGTCAGCCACACAGCGAACGTTTCAGCGAAGTCCTCGTCCGGGTGCTTCTGCGCGTACCAGCCGGAGATGTGCACCACGTACTTCTTGCTGAACGGCTTGGCCTTGTAGTCCTCGCGGTACGGCTTGCTGAAGTCGCCGAAGAGCTTCTTCCAATCCTCGGTCTCGTAGAGCTTGTACGCGTAGTTGAACGCGTGCCCCGCCTCGTGGCGGAGGTACATCATGATCTCGCGTTCGGTCTCCGCGCCCGCGCCCAGCTCCGACTCCAGCGCGTGGAGGTTCGGATCGGCGAGATAGAACGGGATGCCGATGACGGGGACGCCTGACGGACAACCCCATTGATCGGAGAGGTAGCACTGCGGCCGCAGCGTGATGCCCTTCGCCTCGAGCTCCGCGTAGAGCTGCTGGATGTGTTTCTCCAGCGGCGTGCCGGCGAGGTGAAGCTGGAGATCCTTGATCCGTCGCTGGAGCAGGCGCTCGCGACTGTTGGCGACGCCCTGTTCGGCGACCTCCCGGGGATCACCGGGGGCTCGCTCTCTGAAAACGGTGTGCGCTGCGGTATGCATGGACGGGCCGGGCGGAGTCTCTCACAAAGCAGAACACCGGGCCGCAAGGCGAAATCCCGCCCATAAACACACGCAATTACTGAGGAAATGGCTGACGGCCAGGCTGTAGGGCGACTATTCGAACGTCGCCATGTCGCCCTTGCCCTTGTCGCCCTTGTTCTGCTTGCCGCCGCTGCCCGAGTTACCGGTCCTGCCCGTGTCCGCCTTCGCGAGGGGCTTGAGCGTCACCGGATAGTCCATGGAATCGGCCGCGATGCGCGAGAGGTCCAACGACTTCGCGAAATCCGCGTAGCCGTCCCGCTTGAACGTGAGCGTGTGCGCGCCGCGAGAGAGTTTCGCGTCCATGGGCGTCGTGCCGATGAGCGCGTCCCCGTCGTAGACCTCCACGGCGTCGGGCGTGCTCTTGAGCTTCACGACGACGGGACCTACGGGCGCGACGTCGTTCGGCGGATCCTTGATCACCACCGGATCCGGCTTGTGCTCGATGGCTACCGGCTTGTCCATCGCAGTGGGCAGCGGAGCGATCGCGTTCTGCTGCGACGAGGGCTTCATCGCGAAGACGACGCCGGCGGCGATGGCGAAGAGCACCATCGGCCCAACCACGAGGCCGACCTTCATGCCCATCGACATGCCTTCGGAGGACCGAGGCTTCGAAGCGGGCTCAGGAGCCGGGTCGCCGCGAGGACGCGAGATGGTCATCGCGCCGCGATCGACGACGACGTTGGAGCGAACGGAAGGCCCGGTGCGCGAGGCCTTGCTGCCGGCGACGCCCGAGGGTGTGCGGTTCTTCACTGCACTCGGCGTCCGCGCTGAAGGCGAGCTGCCCTTCTTGCCACGCACGCCGGAGCCGCTGCCCGCTTCCTTCACTTCAGGAACGACGCCGGTGGGCCGCGCATCGAGCTCATCGTCGGTGCAGTTCGCCAGCGCCGCCCGGAAGTCCTCGATGAACTCTTCGCAGTTCTGGTGCCGGTCTTCCTTCTCTCCGGCGAGGGCCTTGCGGAAGAACTCGTCCAGCTCGCGCGGGACCGGTGCGCCTTCGCGCTTGGTGTTCACCGACGCGACCGTCTGCGTGAGCGCCGCCTGCAGCGCCTTTCGCACGGTGTTCGCGCCGAACGGCGACTGACCCGTGAGGCAGTAATAGAAGACGCCCGCGAGCGAATAGAGATCCGACCGCTGATCCACCGCCTCGCCACCGGCCTGCTCGGGCGGCATGTACTGCGGCGTGCCGAGCACCTGACCGGTGGAGGTGAGCTGCTCGCCTTCCTCCTGCTCCATCGCCTTCACGAGGCCGAAGTCGAGGATCTTCACCTGGTCGTGACCGTCCACGTCCTCGACCATGATGTTGTGCGGCTTGATGTCGCGGTGAACGGCGTTCCGGGCGTGCGCGTGAGAGAGACCGCGACCGCACTGCTCGATGATGTCCGCTGACCTTCGCAGCGACATGGGCCCATTGCCCTTCACCATCTGCTTCAGGCTCTGCCCCGAGAGCAGCTCCATCACGTAGAAGCAGGTGCCCGCGGCGGGACCGGACTCCGCTTTTCCGAAGTCGGTGACGGCGATCAGGTTCGGGTGTTTCAGGTTCGCGGCGAGCTGCGCTTCACGGCGGAACCGTTCGTAGAACTGGGGCGCGGCGGCGAGCGAAGGATGCAGCGTCTTCACCGCGACCGGCTGGTTGAGATCGACGTTCTTGGCGCGGAACACCATCCCCATGCCGCCCTGGCCGAGGATCTCTTCGATCACGTACTTGTTGTTGAGCGTCTGGCCCACGAGTTGGGCGTTCTGACCGGGACAGATGTGATCCGGGCCCTCGGTAGAACCACAGATCGAGCAGGGGGCGGTCGCCATTTCGGGGCCGAGTATAGGTGAGCAGGACAGCGCCGTGTTGACCTGCCTTGTCGAACGTACAGCAGGCAGGGGAGCGGACGTCTCCGCACGGCTTTTCGTTCCAGATTTGCTACAGACCGCGCCGCTTCATGAGCCTCGTCATCGTCCAGCACCTGTCGCTCTCGTACGGGAAGAAGACCCTCTTCGACGACGACGAGCTGACCATCGGGCCCACCGACCGCATCGGCTTGGTCGGCGCGAACGGGACCGGGAAGTCCACGCTGATGAAGATCCTCGCCGGGAGGCTCCAGCCGGACTCGGGCACCATTCAGTACATGCGGCGCGCGAAGGCCGGCTACCTGCCCCAGGACATCGTGCAGGTGCCGACGGGGACGCTGGTGGACTCGGTGATGAGCGCGGTGCCGGGGCGCGAGGGGCTGGACGGCCGGATTGTCGCGACGGAGGAGGCGCTCTCGAAGGGCGTGGAGGATCCGGACGAGCAGATGGAGCTCGCTCAGGAGCTCGCGGATCTGCACGAGGAGCGCGACCACTTCGAGGACCACTACGGCCGTCACGTGGCGGAGAAGATCCTGAACGGGCTCGGGTTCAAGCCTCTGCAGCTCGAGCAGCCCGTGGCGAGCCTCTCCGGCGGCTGGCGGATGCGCGCGGCCCTTGCGGGATTGCTGCTGCAGGATCCGGATCTGCTGCTGCTCGATGAGCCCACGAACCACCTCGATCTGCCAACGCTCTCGTGGTTCGACGCGTTCTTGCGGCGGTCGAAGAAGGCGATGGTGCTCATCAGCCACGACCGCGACTTTCTGAACCGGCAGATCAAGCGCGTCGTGTCGTTGGAGGTGGAGGGGCTCCGCACCTACTCGGGCAACTACGAGCAGTACAAGGCTCAGCGCGCGCTGGAAGTGGAGCAGCTGCAGAACCGGGCGGAGCGGCAGGAGGCGCGAAGGGCGGAGCTGCAGGCGTTCATCGATCGCTTCGGCGCGAAGGCGACCAAGGCGCGGCAGGCGCAGAGCCGGCAGAAGATGCTCGACAAGATGGAGCAGATCGAAACGCTCCAGGAGCGCGAGAAGGTCCGGATCAAGTTCCCCGAATCGCCCAAGAGCGGGCGCGACGTCGCGGCGGTGAAGGAGATCACCAAGCGCTACGGCGACAACGTCGTCTACGACCATCTCTCGGCGCGGCTGGAGCGCGGGCAGCGGGTGGCGGTCGTCGGCGTGAACGGCGCGGGCAAGACGACGCTCTTGAAGATCCTCGCGGGCGAGCTGGAGCCGGACAAGGGGAGCGTGGAGGTCGGCCACAACGTGGTGATGGGGTACTACGCGCAGCACCACGCGGACACGCTGGATCCGAAGAAGACAGTGCTGGATGAGGTGTCCGCGCTGGTGCCCGACAGGCCGCAGTCGTACGTGCGATCTGTCCTCGGCGCGTTCCTGTTTCACGGCGACGACGTGGAGAAGCCGATCGGCGTGCTCTCAGGTGGTGAGCGCGCGCGCGTCGCGTTGGCGAAGCTGCTCCTTCGGCCGGCGAACCTCCTGCTCATGGACGAGCCGACGAACCATCTCGATCTCGACTCGTCTGAAGCGCTGATCGAGGCGCTCAAGGGCTATGACGGCACGCTCCTGTTCGTCTCCCACAACCGGAGCTTTCTGAATCAGCTCGCGACGACGGTGTGGGAGGTGCGCGACCGTCAAGTCATCCCGTACCCCGGCAACCTCGACGACTACCTCTACAAGCTGGAGCAGAACGCGAAGCTGGAGACCGCTTCCGGCAACGGCGCTCCCGTCGCGAAGAGCTCAGCGCCGATGAGCGAGAAGGAGCGCAAGCGGGCCGAAGCCGAGGAGCGCCAGCGGCGGAGCGCGGTGGAAGGCCCGGTGAAGAAGGAGATCGCGCGGCTGGAGGCGCGGATCGCCGAGATGGAGACGAAAGCGCAGACCGCGGAGGCGGCGCTTGCCGATCCCGGCGTGTACGACGACTTCAACCGGGCACGGCCGCACGTCGAATCGCTCAACCAGGCGAAGTCCGAGCTGGAGAAGTTGTACGCTGAGTGGGAAGCAAAGCAGCTTGAACTGGAGTCGCTGCGGCCGGCGCGGGCAGAATGAAATGATGAAGCAATCTCGGTGGCTGGTGGCGGTGGTGGTCCTGTTGGCGTGCGGCGGCCCTCGCAAGCCCGGCGTGATCGCGAACGACGTCGTCTACTGGAAGGTGGACTCCTCCAACGTCGACTTCGGCGCCTGCAGCGACGATCCGGAGTTCCGAAACCAGATCCAGCCCGTCCCGTTCGAGCCGAACTCGTACTGGGTCTACCGCGTGGACAAAGACGCGAAGCACGCGACCACGCAGGACTGCACCTCGTTCGATCCGGGCAGCTGCACCGACGCTCAGCCCCCGCTGGTGTTCGACGTCACCGGCACCGAGCTCAGCCTGGACCGAGAAGACAAGACCGACATCGGCGACGGCGGCTGCAAGCTGCAGACGACCCAGAATTGGCTCGCGGAGGACAAGGGCGCCTCACTCTCGCTGGATGTCTCCAACGCGATGTCGCTGGTGGACGCGCCGACGGAGTGCGATCGCATCGAGAAGAACGCGAAGGCGAACTCGCCCAACGGCCTCGGATTTCAGGGCTGCGTCGTGACGTTCAAGCTCGGCTTCATCCACGAGTAGCGTCAGCCGGCGCGCCGCTTCTTTTCCTTCTTCTTCTTGCCCTCGACGACCACCGGCTCCTTCGGCTCGGGGAGCGCGACGGGCGGCTGAATCGTTCCAGGGTAGGGCGTTCCCTCTGGCGCGGGCGTCTCGACGATCGCCGGCTGCTCTGCCGCGAGCGAAGGCAGCCGCATCACGAACGTCGTCCCCTCATTCACCCGGCTCTGAACGGAGATGCTCCCGCCGTGGTTCTTCATGATCCGCTGGCAGATCGCGAGGCCCAGGCCCGTGCCCTTCTGCTTGGTGGTGAAGAACGGAACGAAGATGTTCACCTGCTGATCGGTCGGGA
>JBJMQN010000624.1:0-2528 GCA_045802665.1 Myxococcaceae bacterium
GCGAGGACGATGTCGTTCCCCGAGAGCCGGCCCAGAGTCACTTCGTTCTTCTCGAACTCGAGCTGCTCGGAGCCACCCGTCTTCTCAGCGACCGTGATGACGAACATGGGGCCGGAGACTATTCGAGATCTCACTCTGTCCCAAGGATGGGAAAAGGGTTCCGCGCGGCCGCTGGGCAGGCAGCCAGACGACGAAGCCCCACTCGCCGTGACTGGAGGCGAATGGGGCCCAGTGCTTCCGCGGGGTCGCGATAACTCAGTCGAAGATCGAGAACGTGACCTCGGTGCGCGCCTGCTTGTACCGGGTCTTCACGTCTTCGATGATCGTCCGGATCTTGTCCGAGTCCGGGTTCACGATGCGCGGGGTGACGAAGATGACGAGCTCGCGCTTGGTGGAGTCGAACGCGCGGTTCTTGAAGAGCTCGCCGATGATCGGGATGTGACCCAGGCCCGGCAGCTTGGAGACGAACTTCTGCTCGTCGTGGCTGAACACGCCGGAGAGCACGATCGTCTCGCCGTGGCGCACGGTCACGTTGGTCATGACCTTGCGCGTCCGGAAACCGGGCACCGCGGCGGAGGAGCCCACGGAGACGGCGACGGACGGATCCACTTCGGAGGTCTCGGCTTCGATCTCCGTCTGGATGTTGCCGTTGCGGTCAGCGGTGGGGCGCAGCTTCAGGATCACGCCGTACGGCTTGAACTCCACCGAGAACTGGTTGTTGGTGATGAGCGGGATGGGCACCTCGCCGCCAGCGAGGAACTCCGCCTTCTCACCTGACGCGCACACGAGCTTGGGCTGCGCGAGGAGCCGGCCGTAACCGTCGTTGGCCTGGAAGCCCACCGCGAAGTCCGCGCCGCCGACGCCGTTCAGGCGGAACGTGCCTTCGGAGAAGTTGCCGGGGAAGAGGTCCTTGTTGATCGTCATCAGCGCGTTGAAATTGCCGCTGATGTCGGTGGGGTACTTGATGCCGTAGCGGTCGCGGCTGTTGCGGCGGATTTCGACGAACTGCACCTCGGAGAGGATCATCCGCTTGATGCCGACGACGAGCAGGTTCTCCACCTTCTCGCCAATCGCCTTCGTGATGAGCTCCGCCTTCTGCATGTCCTGCTGAGACTCGACGGAACCCTCGAGGAAGATCGTGGAGCCGACCACGTTCGCTTGAACGTTCTTGAGGCCCGCCTTCTGGAACGCGGCGTTCAGGTTCTGCGCCACGAGCTTCTTCGCGTTGGGCGCGATCTTCACGAAGCTCTTCACGTTCGGGTACAGGCTCACCACCTCGTCGATGCGGTCCGCGTCCTGCGTCGTGTACGCCTGACCGTCGAGGTAGATCCGGTCGCCGACCATGCGCACCGTCACGCCTTCGATCTCGCCGAGCAGCTTCTTGATCTCGCCGATGACCTCGTTCGGATCCTGCTTGCGGACGGAGACCAGGTAGCTGATGCGCTGACCGGACGACTTCCAGATGAGCAGCGTCGTCTTTCCTTCGCCGGCGCCGATGATGAGGATCTGGTTGTTGCCGATGGTCTTCACGTCCGCGATCGAAGGATCACCGACCGCGATGCGGGCGATGCCCGGCACCGTGATCACCTTCTGCGTACCGACGCCCAGGCTGATCTGGCTCCCCTCCTGCGCGTGCGAGACCACCGGCACGAAGAGCGCGGCCAGCATCAAAAGGAGCGTGGAGCCACGCCCGAGCAGCTTGAACATTTCGGTCATCCCCTCACCTTACAGAGTTCGTCACAGGATACTGCCACCACATTGCCCAGAAAGTGCCCGCCGCGATCGCCACGCCGTACGGGATGTGCTTGGACTCGGGGATCTGGGCGTCCTTCGCGACGAGGCGCGCGCGCTTTCCCCAGCGGCGCAGCACGTTCGAGGTCGTGTCCCAGACCTCGCCCTTCCAGATCACCGTCACCACCGCCTGCAGCGCGCCGGCGAGGCTCACGCACGTCACCGCATACATCACGAGCGGCCAGCCGCTCACCGCGCCCACCGCCGCCATCAACTTCACATCCCCCCAGCCCATCTTTCCCCGGAAGGCGCCAATCGCGAATGGCAGCGCGGCCCCCGCGGCGCAGAGCGCGCCCATCAGCGGGCCCTCTTCGAGATCCAGGGGACCTGCGTGGATGAGCCTCAGGAGCAATGCGAGGAAGAGGGTCGGCCACGTCACCAAGTCCAGGATCTTGTGGGTCGCCAGATCCGTCACGACCGAGATCACCAACGCCACGGACAGCACGATCCACAACGCGGTCTGCAGTGGCGTCATGGGTTGGCGGACGAGACCATAGGGGTGGATACGCCGTCAATTGGAGAACAGCGGGCGGAGCCGAATGAAAAAGCGGAAATGAAAAGGCCGCGCCCCGGAGTACGGAGAAGCGCGGCTTTCATATCGGCGCGGCGGCGAGAAGGCTCAGCGCATCACGAGCTTAATCTTCTCGCTGCAGATGAAGTACTCGTCCCCGTCCTCGATCTTCCGACGCTTGATCCGCTGCTTGTTGAACCATGTGCCGTTCGAGGAGCCGAGATCC
>JBJMQN010000625.1:0-7567 GCA_045802665.1 Myxococcaceae bacterium
CAGCGCGGGCGCCACGTTGTCGAAGCGATAGCCGAAGTTGAGCGTGCCGCCCGTCGCGTTGCGGAGGAAGCCGAGGTAGTCCGCCTGCTGCCGGTACGCGTCCGCCGAGAAGATGAACGGCGTGTCGAGGAAGTACGGATCGAAGTAGCTGAACTGGAGCAGCTGCCGAAGCGACGACCACTGAATCGCCGCGGAGACGGACTGGCCCCAGCCCAAGAAGTTCTGCTGCTGCACCTGCGCGGTGAAGACGAAGTTCTCCACGTTGGAGAACCCGAGGCCCAACTGGAACGTGCCGGTGGCCTTCTCCTTCACCTCGACCTGAACGATGACCTTGCTGTCGTCCGAGCCGGGCTTGTGGGTCACCTCCACCGTCTCGAAGAACCCGAGCGCCATCACGCGGTTCTTGCTGTGCCGCATGCCGGTGCCGCTGAAGAGCTCGCCTTCGTAGACGCGGAGCTCGCGGCGGATCACCTTGTCGCGCGTCTTCGAATTGCCGGTGACCTCGATGCGTTCGATCGAGACCTGCCGGCCCTTCTGCAGATCGAACGTGAGATCGATGGTCTTGTTGTCCGCGTTCACCTGCGTGACCGGCGTCACGTTCGCGTAGGCGTAGCCGCGGTCGTAATAGATGTCGGTGACCGCGAGGATGTCCTTGGACAGCTGCGTGCGGTTGAACGTCTCGTTCTCGCGCGAGCCCATCAGCCTCCGCAGCTCGTCCTTCTCCACGAGCAGATCGCCGGAGAAGTCGAGCTTGCCGATCTTGTAGCTCTCGCCCTCTTCGATCTTCACCGTGATGTAGATGAAGCGCTTGTCCGGCGAGATGGAGACGTTCGGCTTGTCCACCTTCACGTTGATGAAGCCGCGGTCGTAGTAGACGGACTGGATGACCGCGATGTCGCGCTGGAAGAGCTCTTCCCGGTAGAGGCCCTCGTTGGTGACGAACGAGAGGAAGCTGCCTTCCTTCGTGGCCATCTGGCCCTTGATGTCGTCCACCGGCACCTTCTCCGCGCCGATGAGACGAATCTCCTTCACCATCACCTTGCTGTTTTCACGAATGACGTAGACGACGTCGACTTCGTTGGTGCCGGGGACTTTGTCGATCCGGTGGTGGACCTCGGAGAGGAAGTAGCCCTTCTCGACGTACTTCTCCTGAATCTTCTTCTCGTTCCGGAGCACCGCTTCGAGATCGAGGATCGAGAACGGCCGCAGATCGATCGTGTCCTTGAAGTCGTCCTTGCTGAGCTCTTCGTTGCCCTGCAGGCGCACTTCGCGAATCGCCGGGCGCTCCTCGACGCGGATCACGTACGCGACGCCGTTGGGCAGGTGCTGGACGAGGAGCTGAATGTCCGAGAAGTAGTTCAGCGACCAGAGCGACCGCAGGTCATCGCCGGTGCGGTTGCCGTCGAAAGGCTCGCCGACTTTCTGCTTCAGCGCGCGCTTGACGGCCTCTGCTTCGACGCGGCGGTTACCCTCGACGCGGACCTCGACGATCTTCTCCGCGGGGGTCGCCTGCTGCTGCTCGGCGGCGGGCGCGTCGGAGGCGGGCGGATTGTCCAGAAGCTGGGCGCGCGCCGTCCCCGCAGTCCCCACGAGGGCTACGAGCACGACGGACCACATGACTGCCGGCAGGCGTGCCCTCAAAGTGCGGATCTTCCGAAGGAAAAAGGCGGCGCACCTTACGGAAGGCGCGACAGAGCCACAACGCATTTCTCAGGTGGAAATCGTCGCGATACGTCTGCGCCGGCGCCGCGGTGGTCGCGAAGACGAGCGCGATCCCGGCTGGACCGACCTGCTTCACGGGCGGCACGAAGCTCGAGCTGGGCCTGGACGCGGATGGAAACAAGACCCTGGATCCAGGCGAGGTGGACCCGAGGGGAACCCGCCGACGCCGGTCAGCTTGCGGCGTACACGACGCGCTGGCGCCCCAGTTCCCCGAAAGCGCTCACCTCGCGCCGCGGACACGGACACGGACGCGCCCGCTGGCGGTTCAGCTCCCTTGAAGCGTCGTCGGGGCAGGGGCGCTGACCGGCTCGGCATCGGCAGCGAAGACACTGCCCTGCGCGAGGCGGAGCCTCCTCGGCATCGAGGCGGCCAGCGTCTCGTTGTGCGTGACGACGATCGCGGTGATACCGAGATCGCGATTCACTTCGCGCAGCAGCTGGTGAATGCCCTCGCCCGTCTTCGGATCGAGGTTTCCGGTGGGCTCGTCAGCGAGCAGGATCTGCGGCTTGAGCACCAGAGCGCGAGCGAGGGCGACGCGCTGCGCTTCGCCTCCGGAGAGCTCGCCGGGCCGGTGGTGCATGCGATCTTTCAACCCCACGCGATCGAGCAGCTCCTGCGCGTACTTGAACGATCTTGCGTTGTCCTCGCGCTGGATGAGCGCCGGCATCGCGACGTTCTCCACGGCGGTGAACTCGGGCAGCAGGAAGTGGCTCTGGAACACGAAGCCGATGGTGCGGTTTCGAAAATCCGCGACCTCGGCGTCGTTCATCGCGAAGACGTTCTTGTCCTGAAAGAACAGCTCGCCCGCCGCCGGTGCATCGAGCGTCCCCAGCACGTGCAGGAACGTGCTCTTGCCAGCGCCGGACGCGCCGATGAGCGAGACGAGCTCGCCCTTCTCGATGTTGAGCGACACGCCGCGCAGCACGTCGATGCGCTTGCCGTGGAGGAAGTAGCTCTTCCAGACGTTGACGACGCGGAGCAGCGACATCACTCGGCCTTGAGCCCTTCCACCGGCTCCACGCGCGAGGCCTTCAGCGCGGGGTACACGGACGCGAGGAACGAGACCAGCACCGCGATCACCACCGGCACAGCCGTCTGCAGCGGCTCCACTTTCACCGGCAGCGACGGGATGTAATAGACCTCCGGGTCCAGCTTGATGCCGACGCGTTCGATGAACACGCACCAGGCAAGACCCGCAGCGAGCCCGAGCAGACTCCCCGCGAGCCCGATCTGCAGACCCTCCGCGAGGAAGATTTTCAGGATGCCGCCGTCTGAGACGCCCAATGCTTTGAGCACCGCGATCTCTTTGCGCTTCTCCAGCACCAGCATGATCACCGTCGCGACGATCAGGCCCGCTGCGACGATCACGATGATCGAGAGGATGATGCCCATCACCAGCTTCTCCAGCCGCAGCGCGGAGAAGAGGTTCTTGTTCATCTCGCCCCAGTCCTTGCTGCGATACGGATAGCCGCCGAGCGCCTTGAGCACCGTCTTGCCGATGCGGCGCGCGTCGTCGATGTCGTTGACCTTCAGCTCGAGGCCGGACGCGCCTTTGATCTTGAAGAAGGTCCGCGCCTCTTTGAGCGAGATGTAGACCATCTTCGAGTCGTACTCGTACATGCCCGAGTAGAAGATGCCCGCCACCCGGAACGGCCGGCTCTTCGGCATCGGGCCCTGCGGACCGAGCTCTTCGCTGATCGGCGTGACGACGTTGATCCGGTCGCCTTCGATCACTTTCAGGTTCGCCGCGAGCTCCTTGCCCAGGATGATCCCGGGCAGCACCGCGGGCTTCGTCGTCTCCTCTTTCTTCTTTCCGATCTCGCCGATGATCGGGTCGCGCGCGAGGTCGTCGTCCTCGGTGGGCTTGAAGAGCTTTCCGTCCGCGGGGTCACCGTCGATCGCCGCGCCGCCCTTCGGAGCGAGCTTCGGAACCATGATCTCTTCGGGGTGATCGAGCAGCTTGAGCTTCGCCCTGCCCTCGTCGGTTCCGGCGGGCAGGATGTTGTTGGGGAGATCGGTCACCTCGCCCACGGTGGCAGGATCGATCCCCTTGATGATGCTGCCGTCCATGCTGCCTTCGGACGCGACCATCACCTGATTCAAGATGAACGGCGTCACGCCGACGACGCCCTGCACCCTGTGCACCTGCTTCGCGGTGTCCTCGTACTCGGAGAAATCGTCCGAGTACTTCATGACGACCACGTGTGCGTTCGTCCCGAGGATCTTCTTCTGCAGATCCTCCTCGAAGCCGGACATCACCGAGAGGACGATGATGAGCGCCATCACGCCCACGCCCACGCCGCCGACCGACAGCGAGGTCATCATCGAGGTGGGCGTCTGTTCGCGCTGCTTCTCCGCATGAAGCGCCTTGCTGGCATCCAGCGGATCGCGCAGGCCGAGCTGACGGATGCGCGTCTTCTCCACCGTGCTCTCAGCGGCGGCGAGGATGAAGTAGACGATGAGCGGCGGGATGATCCCGAGCATCAGCACCGTCAGCGCGCCAAGGAGCAGCCGCGGCCGGAAGATCGACACGTGCCGGCCGGCGATGAAGAGCTCGGTGCCGGTGCGCGCGTCGAATCGCCCGGAGCCGTTCAGCACGAAGCTGCTCGTGATGCCGAGCACCATGAACAGCACGAGCCCGGCGAACGCGAGCCAGAACGAGAGCTCGGGCCGGCCGATCAGCGAGGCGACGTAGATCACCTCGCGAAGCGAGTACCCGAACTGGATCGTGAGATCCGGCACCGAGCTCACCAGCGTGAGGAAAATCGGGATCGGCAGGCCGAAATACAGGATGCCGATCGTCGCTTCAGGGACCGAGGGGCGCCGCGCTCTCAGCGCGCCGAGGAAGCCCGCGGCGAACACGATCGTCACGCCAACGGCACCGGCGATGGCGAGCGCCGCCACCGGCGACATGGAGAGGCCGCGCGTGGACTCGGTCACCGCACCTGAGAAGCTCACGTCGCCCGCGAGCAGGGTCTGGAGCAGCACCATCGCCAGCTCGGCGAAGAAGATGCCGAAGCCGTACGCGGCGAGCGTGCTCCAGTAGAAGTCGCGGTAGTTCGCCAGCCGCGGATAGAGCGGCGCCTTCGCTGCTTCCGATCGCTGCTCCAACTTCTCCGGAATGCGGCGGATCCCGAACGCGAGCATCACCGCGGCGAACGCAGTGAACAGCGCCGCGCCCATGAACAGGCCGGAGGGCGCGTGCAGCGCGGGGTGCACCGCGCCGATGAGCCGCCACAGTCCGACGTTCTGCAGCACGAACAGCGGGGAGCCCCAGCCGATCGTCAGCGTCGGCAGCGCGCCCACCGCCGTCAGCCAGCCGTTGGCCTTCGTCAGCGCGGCGGCGAAGAGCACGAGCGCGGTCGTGGCGGAGAGCCCGGCGGCGAGGAGAGGCGGCCGGACGTATTCGGTTCGCTTCTCGGGATCCGGACCCTCGCCCGCGCCACGCGGCGTTTCGAACGTTCCCAACGGACTCGGGCTCGGGTTCGGGTTCGGGGAGACCATCTACTTCTGCGGCTTGAGCAGCGGGAAGAGGATCACGTCGCGGATGGAGGGCGCGTTGGTGAAGAGCATCGTCAGGCGATCGATGCCGATGCCCTCGCCGGCCGTGGGCGGCATGCCGTGCTCGAGCGCGCGGATGTAGTCCTCGTCGTAGTCCATCGTCTCCTGCTGTCCCCGCTGCTTCGCCTCGAGCTGAGAGAGGAAGCGGCCCTTCTGATCGAGCGGATCGTTCAGCTCTGAAAACGCGTTCGCAATTTCGCGGCCCGCCACGAACAGCTCGAACCGGTCGGTGATTTCCGGCCGCGCGTCGTTTCTTCGCGCGAGGGGGGAAACCTCGGTGGGGTATTGGGTGATGAAGGTGGGATGGGTGAGCTTGTGCTCGACGTGCTCTTCGAACAGCGCGCCGACGAGCTCGCCGAAGTTCATGGTCTCGATGGCACGGCGTTCGGCGTCCTTGCGGCTGCCCTGAAGGAGCTGATGGCGGAGCCGGTCCAGATCCATCATGTCCTTGTCGGTGAGCGACGGGACGGCCTCGCGGATGGCTTCCGTCATCGGGATGCGCTTCCACCCCTTCTCGAAGTCGATCTCGTGGTCGCCGTACTGGAACTTCGTGGTCCCGGTCACGTGCCGGGCCGCCTCGCGCAACATCTCCTCGGTCAGGTCCATCAGGTCTTCGTACGTGGCGTACGCCTGATAGAACTCGAGCATCGTGAACTCCGGATTGTGGCGCGTGCTGATGCCTTCGTTCCGGAAGTTGCGGTTGATCTCGTAGACGCGATCGAAGCCGCCGACGACGAGGCGCTTCAGATACAGCTCGGGCGCGATCCGCATGTAGAGATCGATGTCGAGCGCGTTGTGGTGCGTGTTGAACGGCCGCGCCGCCGCGCCAGACACCAGCGGATGCATCATCGGCGTCTCGACCTCGATGAAGTCGCGGCTGTCGAGGTAGTGCCTGATGAAGTTCACGAGCTTCGTGCGCTTGAGGAACGTCTCCTTCACGCCCGGATTCGAGACGAGATCCAGGTACCGCTGGCGGTAGCGCTGCTCCACGTCCACGAGGCCGTGCCACTTCTCCGGCAGCGGGCGGAGCGCCTTGGTGAGCGGGACGAATTTTTCGACGGCGAGCGTCAGCTCATTCGTCTTGCTGCGGAAGACCTTCCCCTCCGCGCCCACGAAGTCGCCGAGGTCGCAGAGCTTGAAGAGCTCGTAGCGTTCCTTCAGGAGATCCAGCTTCACGTGGAGCTGAATCTCGCCCGAGCGATCGCGAATCTTCACGAACGCCGCTTTTCCGAACGTGCGCAGCGCGATGATGCGGCCGGCGACGTCGTAGGAGGGCGCACCGGCGGCCTGAATCTGCTCGTCGGTCTGATCGCCGTGCGCGTCGTGGATCTGCTTCGCGAGGTTCTTCGGCTTGTACCCATTGCCGAACGGGTTCGCGCCGAGCTCCTTCCACTTCGCCGCCTTCTGCAGCCGTTGGTCGAAGATCTCCTGCTCTTTGCCGTGCCCGTCGTCGGACTGCGGCGGCTGCTGGCCCTGCTGCGAAGGTTTCTTTGGCTCGTCTGCCATGTGCGTGCGCCAGTGGGAGAAAAAGGCGCGGCAAGCTACACGAGCGGCGGGCGATGTGGGGAAGAACTACGACACGTCAAAGGCCAAGCCGCTGCTCGATTCGAGCGACGCGGGCTTCGAGGGCGTCGAGCGCCTTTCGCTCCGCGAGCGTCTCGACCTTCGCGGTGAGCGCAATGACCTGCTGCTGCACCAGACGGATATCCGCGGAGTTCTGTCGAACCGCAGCTTCGAGAGCCGACACTCTCGCTTCGAGTGCGTCGAACCGAGCGGCAAACTCAGCGCGCAGCGTGCCGATTTCACTCTTCACCAGCTCGTACGTCGCGCGGTTCTGCTCCTCGATGCGCTCGAGCAGCACCAACGTGCGATCCGGCGGCGATCCCGTCTGCTTCCGAGAGGCTGGCTGTTTCTTGCGGGCGGCCACGTCGGACGTTGTACACGTCCGTGATCGTCCTAACAAACCGAGGCCGCTCGCTCGCCGACTTACGCGACGAACATCAGCCACACCGCCACCGCGACGCCGAGCAGCACCGGAATGATGCTCTCTATCGGCACGCGGTGAACGTTGTGCGCGCGCAGTGTGCCGCGCCAGCCGAAGAGCCGCTCACGGCGCACGCGACGCATGATCTGCGACGAGAGGTGCGGCGGCGCCTTCTCACGCGTCGTGCGGCGCAGCGACTTGACGGTCTTCTCGTAGCTCTGCCAGCCCGCGCGGCAATCCTGGCAGCCGTCGAGGTGCAGGCGCAGCCGTTCCGCCTCCGGCGATTGGAGCTCATCGTCG
>JBJMQN010000626.1:0-3140 GCA_045802665.1 Myxococcaceae bacterium
CACCGCGCGCTGCTTCTCGTCGAGCTCGACGACGCCGTAGCGCTCGGGATCTTTCACGTAGTAGCCGAACACGGTCGCGCCGGACGGTTCGCGAGCCGCGCGCTGGACCTGCTCCGAGAAGCCGTGGCCGTAGAAGATGTTGTCCCCGAGCACGAGGCAGGACGACTCCTTGCCCACGTGACCCTTGCCGATGATGAACGCCTGCGCGAGGCCTTCGGGCTTCGGCTGCACTGCGTAGCTGAAGTTCACGCCCCACTGTTCCCCGGAGCCGAGCAGCGCCTCGAAGCGCGGCGTGTCTTCGGGAGTGGAGATGATCAGGATGTCCCGGATGCCGGCCAGCATCAGCGTCGTGACCGGGTAGTAGATCATCGGCTTGTCGTAGACGGGGAGGAGCTGCTTCGAGACCGCTCGGGTGAGCGGGTAGAGGCGAGTTCCTGAACCGCCGGCCAGCACGATGCCCTTCATGACTTTTCTCCCTGGCTGCGCTTCCACGCCGAATGAAACCGCTTCAGCGCCTCGGACAGAGGCAGCGGCTTCGCAGCGAGCGTCTCGCGCGCTTTGCTCACGTTCAGCCCGGAGTGCAGCGGCCGAGGCGACGCGAGCTTCAAGTCCTTCAACTTCGTCGGCGTGATGAGCTTCGGGTCGAAGCCGAAGAGCTCGCAGACCGCGCGGCCGAAGGTGACGCGATCCACGACGTCGGAGCCTGCGGTGTGGAACAGCCCCGGCAATTTCCGCTCGCCGAGCTCCGCCAGCATCTCCGCCACGTTGTCCGCGAGAGAGGGCGAGACGAACTGATCCTCGAACAGCTTGATGGTCTGCCCCGACGACAGCGTGGTCACGACCCAGCTGCCGAAGTTCGGCTTCGCCGCCTGAGGCCAGCCGTAGACCACCGCGGTGCGAGCGATGGTGCAGTTGGGCAGATGGATCCGAGCCGCAAGCTCACCCGCGAACTTGGTGATCGCGTAGTTGCCGCGAGGGTTCGGCAGGTCTCCCTCTGTGTACGGACCGTGGTCGCCGTCGTACACGTAGTCCGTGGAGACGTGGACGAGGTGCGCGCCGAGCTCTTTGGACGTTCTTGCGAGGTGATGGACCGCGTCTACGTTCACCGCGAACGCAGAGGCGGGATCTTTCTCGCAGCCATCGACGTCGGTGGAGGCGGCCGGGTTGATCACCACCTCCGGCCTCGCCTCTTTCAAAGCGCGAGCGATCTGCTCGCCGTTGGTGAGATCGACGGAGGCGTACGCGAAGTTGCCCTCCGCGCGGCGAGGACCGCGGGACAGGCCCACGACCTCATGGCCGCGCGAGGCGAGCAGGGTGCAGAGGCGACTGCCGACGAGCCCGTTGGCGCCAGTGACGACGAAGCGCATCTGCCGTTACGCCGCCTGAGAGAGGCGGGCCTTGTACTGGGTGTCGAAGTACGCGCGGTAGGCGCCGGACATGACGCGCTCCCACCACTGGCGGTTGTCCACGAACCAGCGGACGGTCTCTTCGAGGCCGCGCTCGAACGTGTGCGCGGGGGTCCAGCCGAGCTCGCGTTTGATCTTCGAAGGATCGATCGCGTAGCGGCGATCGTGGCCGGGGCGGTCCTGCACGTACTTGATGAGCGTCTCGGGCTTCTTCGTGAGCTGGAGGATGCCCTTCACGATCTCAATGTTCTTGCGCTCGGCGCCGCCACCGATGTTGTAGACCTCGCCCTTCTTGCCCTTCTCCAGAGCGAGCGTGAGCGCCTGGCAGTGGTCATCCACGTGCAACCAGTCGCGCACGTTGGCGCCGTCGCCGTAGACCGGCAGCGGCTTGTCGTGGAGCGCGTTTACCGTCATCAGCGGGATGAGCTTCTCCGGGAACTGGTAGCGCCCGTAGTTGTTCGAGCAGCGGGTCACGACCACGTCCATCCCGAACGTGTGCGAGTACGCGAGCGCGATGAGATCCGACGACGTCTTCGAAGCGGAGTAGGGCGACGACGGCTGGAGCGGGGACGTCTCGGTGAAGTAACCGGTAGGCCCGAGCGAGCCGTACACCTCGTCGGTGCTCACCATCAGGAACCGCTTCACGCCCACGGTCCGCGCCGCCTCGAGCAGCACCTGAGTGCCGAGCACGTTCGTCTGCACGAACACTTCGGGACCGAGGATGGAGCGATCGACGTGGGACTCGGCCGCGAGGTGCATGATCGCGTCGATCTTGTGTTCGCGGAGGATGAGCTCCACGAGCTCGCGGTTCTCGACGCCGCCGCGGATGAACACGTGCCGCTTGTCGCCCTCGAGGTCGGTGAGGTTCTCGAGGTTGCCCGCGTACGTCAGCTTGTCGAGGTTGACGATCTTCCAGTCAGGACGCTGCGCCCGCAGGTACTTCACCAGGTTCGACCCGATGAAGCCGCAGCCGCCAGTCACGAGGACGTTCATGTGAAATTCAGACTCTTTCCGGCCGGAAAAGTGAGGACGGGAGCACGTAGCGGATGGGGGGAAGAGGAGTCAAGGCATCGGGAAAACCCGAGAAAGGCCCATCGTCCGGCCGGGCGGGCGGTCAGTTCCGCGATGGCGCGTCGTAGACCATGACCCAACCGTCGGGCGCGATCGGGATCTCCACTCTCGGGGGCTGCCCGGTCTTCCACGAGGACTGGAGGACGGCGGCCTGGTCAGACCAGATGACGCCTTTGGCCGCGAAGGAGTGGAGCGTTGGGACGCTGATGAGCGAAATGCACCCGCCGGCGATCACGAACCACCCGGCGACGAGCTCGCGCACAGAGATGTTGCGGAAGTCAGGGCGAAGCAGCGCGAGCCACCCCACGCACGACGCCGCCGCGACCGACAGCGCGTAACGGCTGATGAGCCACTCCGCGCCCAGGCGGAGGTTCGACACGTCATGCGCGGAGCCCGGCCGCACGATCCACGTGAGGGGAGCGATCAGGATCACACACGCCCACGCGAGCAGGAGCTGTCCATGATTTCTGCGCGCGAGAAATCCCGCTGAGATCGCGATGACCGCTGCCCACAGCGTGAAGAAGAACGCGCTCGTGTGCCTCGAAAGCCATTCGGTGCCTTCGGGGCCGAGCCAGGGGAGATAGACGACGAAGTTGCAGGCGAAGCTCCACGCCGCGTGCCGGAACGTCGCGAGATCGAGCGGCATCCCTGCTGGATGCTGCC
>JBJMQN010000627.1:0-6023 GCA_045802665.1 Myxococcaceae bacterium
ACGGCGGCGGCGTGGCGCAATCCGTCTGGGTGCGGTTGCCTCCGCCGGAGAACTCCGAGCCGCAGGGCAGCGGCAATCGCGACTGCACGAAGTTGGGCAACGTGCAGCCCGTGTACTGCGTCGAGTACTGAAGGCTCCGCCTTCATCCGTCAGTTCACAGTCGATGGACGGGCGGGGATGCGCGCAGAGGACGCGTGCCCATTTTCCACCGCAATCATGGTCCTGGCGGTGGTGGCGGCGGCGGTGGTGGCCTCGGTCTCTGTGGACCCGGGCTCGGTGGCGGCGAGGCTCGATGAGGCTTTTGCCCATCGCGGCGAAGAGGGCGGGCTGGAGAAGCTCGAGGCGGCGACGCGCGACGCGTTGAAGTCCGCCCCGGACGACTACGAGGTCCTCTGGCGAGCGGCGCGCAGCATGTTCTGGGCGGCGGACTCGAACCCCACTCAGGACAGCAAGCGCAAGTACGGCAAAGAGGGTTGGGACCTCGCGGAGCGCGCGATCGGCCTCAACGGCGATCGCCCCGAGGCGTACTACTACGCGGCGATCAACATCGGCGCGTACGGCGAAGGCGTGGGCATCTGGAAGGCGCTCACCGGCGGACTGGAGAGCAAGTTCCTCGACCGCATCGACAAGGCGATCCACATCGACGCGAGCACGCAGATGTCTGGACCGTTGCTCGCGAAGGCGCGCTACTACCACCAGATGCCGTGGCCGAAGCGGGACCTCGGCCGCGCGGAGAAGCTCTACAAGCAGGCGGTCGAGAACAACCCCGAGAACCTGCGCGCCTGGTACTACCTCGCCCAGACGCAGCTTAAGGCGGGCAACGCCAAGGACGCCAACGACTC
Organism: Myxococcaceae bacterium; assembly: GCA_045802665.1. Taxonomy (GTDB): domain Bacteria; phylum Myxococcota; class Myxococcia; order Myxococcales; family Myxococcaceae; genus JBJMQN01. The sequence continues at coordinate 843 of JBJMQN010000627.1, forward strand.
CATGAAGCAGGTGTGGCAGCGCGGCGTCTCCTATGACCCGGCCGAGGGCAACCGCATCAAGTCGTGGGGCAAGCGGACGCAGGACGCGATCAACGAAGAGCTGAACGACTGAGCCAAAAAGGCGGCCGCCACAGGCGGCCTCCACAGCGTCCCCCTGGTGCGGGGGATTGAGCCGCGTCTTGACGCGCCGGGAGTGGGCTTGTTACTCGCTCCCGCGTTCATGGACATCTTCAAGGAGTTCACCTTCGAAGCCGCGCATCGGCTGCCCAACGTGCCGCCGGGTCACAAGTGCGCGCGCCTGCACGGGCACAGCTACCGCGTGGAAGTTCACGTGAAGGGGCCGGTCGGTGAGAAGTCCGGCTGGGTGATGGACTTCGCGGATCTGAAGGAAGCGTTTCAGCCGCTGCACGCGACCCTGGACCACTACTACCTGAACGAGATCGACGGGCTGCAGAACCCGACGAGTGAAGTGCTCGCGAAGTGGATCTGGACGCGGCTGCGGAAAACGTTGCCGCAGCTCTCCATGGTGCGCGTGAGAGAGACGTGCACCAGCGGCTGTGAGTACCGCGGCGAAGACGAGTAGCCGCTACTTCGCGGGCGGTGGAGGCTCCGTCGCGTAGTCCGGCCTCGCCGCGTCAATCGCGCGGATCGGATCTCCCGGGTGCTCAATCGGCTCGCCGTTCTCGTCGAGGATGACGGGCTTCATGTGCAGCATCCGTTCGACGATCACGTGGCCCGCGTAGATGAGCGGCGTGAGACCGATCGCGACGATGAGCTTGATGACGTAGCTCGAGACCGCGATGTTGAAGATCTGATCCGCGGTCATGATCCCGTACCAGGCGACGGTGTTGATCACGACGGTGTCGATCATCTGTGACACGACCGTGGAGCCCGTCGCGCGCAGCCAGAGGAACCGGTTCTTCGCGAGCCGCTTCAGCAGATTGAAGACCGCGATGTCGGAGAACTGGCTGATCAGGTACGCGATCATCGACGCGATCAGAATCCGCTGACCGCCCGCGAGCACGTTGTTGAACGCGTCTTCGCGCACGCCGGTCCATGCCGCGCCCTTGGCGATCTCGGAGATCGGCAGCGCCGCCGCGATGAAGATGATCGTGAACGAGAACAGCGCCATCGCGAAGCCGACCCACGTGACGAAGCGTGCGGAGCGCTTTCCGTAGAACTCGTTCAGCACGTCGGTGAGCAGGAACGTGACCGGGAACGGGATCATGCCGACGGTCACGTTGAACGTGTGCCCGAACAGCCGGATGTCGAGCAGCTTCCCGCCGATGATGTCGCCCACGACCAGCGACACGACGAAGATCGTCGCGAGCACCACGAACAGTCCAATTCGACGATCGAGCCTCATCTCATCCCTTCATTCGCGCAGCAGAAGCCCGCCGTCCACCACGATTTCGGACCCGGTCACCCAGCTCGCGGTCAGAAGATGCAGCACTGTTCCAGCGACATCCTCGGGCGTCCCGAGCCGACCCAGCGGATGCAACGACGCGAGCGCTTTCATCTGTGCGTCCAAACGTCGCTTCAGCTCCTTCCCGTTCGGCTTCTTCTCTCCGGGCGAAAGGCGCAGCTCGCGGATCATCTCGGTGTCCACGAGGCCGGGGAGCACGGCGTTCGCTCGGATTCCTTTCGGAGCACCGGCGAGCGCGAGCGTCTTCATCACCTGAAGCATCCCTGCCTTGGATGCGCTGTAGGCAGCGGAGGTGACAATCGGCCGCATCGCGAGCGTGGACGAGATGAACACCATCGATCCGCCGCGAGGCAGCACGGACAACGCCTGCTCACCGAGCCGCAGCGGCGCGACGAGGTTCACCTCGATCTGCGAGCGGAGCGCCTCCTCGCTGATGTGCCCCGGCGGCTCGTGGACGACCGCGCCCGCGCTGTGAACGAACCCATCCAGCCCCCCGAGCAGCTTCTTTGCCTTCGACAGCAGTCCCTCGCGATCGGCTTCGAACGCGACGTCGCAAACGAGAAACTTCATTCTTCCGCGAGCGATGGACTCCAACACCTCGCGCCGGCGTCCCACGATCACAACGGAGCCGCCGCGCTCGACGACGGCTTCGGCGACCGCCTTACCGATTCCGGTGCCGCCGCCGGTGACCAGCACTTTCACGTCGCGTCACCTGACGGGTAGTACGGCTTTCCCGGCAAGCTCTGCAGCGAGTCGACGGGCTCTCCGTTTTCGATCTCGTCGCTCGGGATGAAGGCGGGCGAGTCCACGCAGAGCACCGTCTGCTCCGTCTGCGTCGGGTTGTCGTAGCGGTGCGCGAAGTCCTTCGGCCAGCGAAATGCGAAGCCGCGCTTCACCGGCTTGCCCTGGAGCAGCAGCCCCGAGCCGATGACGAGCTCGTGCTCCTCCATCACCTTGTGCACGTGCGTCGGGATGGCGCCGCCCGGCTTCACGCGCAGCCGATAGATGCCGTACGCGCCGCCCTCGTGAACGATGTCCACCGAGCCGAACGCCTTGTGCTCCACGACGTAGGACATCTCGGACGCTCGGCGATGGATCTCCACCGACGGCTGCGCGGTGCCGCTCATCGCCTGCGGTTTGGTGAGCTTGATCGTCGCGGCCTGAACCTGCGCTCGCGGCGAATCTTCCGTGGGCGGCGCGAGGATGTAGCGGCAGAGCGCCTCCGCCGCGGTCTCCAGCATTCCGAAGCGGCAGCTCTCGAGGAGAAATCGCAGCTCGCCGGTGAGCCGTGCGTAGTCGACGGTGCCCGTGCGTCCTGCTCCCGCAGCGGCGGCTCGCGTGTCGAGGTAGAGCGAGTACTCGATCTCCAGCGGCTGCGGCCGGTTTCGCTCGGAGAAGTAGACGCCGACGATGCAGTCCACGGTCATTCCGCGAACGGAGATGACGTCCAGCGGGCGACCCGCTGCATCGGTGGCGAAGCTCTGCACGCGCTCTAAATAGTTGGGGCGCGTCGCGCATGCCAGCGCAACGCGCCCCGTTGGAGACTCAGATCTCTAGATCGAGTCGAGGTGGTAGCCGAGCGTGAGCCCGATCACGTGCGCGAGGCCGCCGTACGTGCCGGGGAACGGCGCGTAGGTGCTCTCGTGCGGCGTGAGGATGGTGAGCTGGTACGCGGCGTCCACGCTGAAGTCGCCGAACTTGTAGCCACCGCCGACGTTCGCGGTGATGCGGCTCGAGTCCGGGAGGTTCGGCGCCAGCGTGTCTTCAGGAGACGGCGTCGGGTCCCACTTGAAGCCCGCGCGCACCTTGATGCTGTTGTCGATCGCGTACTCGCCGCCCACGCGCACGCTCCAGACGCCGTGCCAGTTCTTCGGATCGTTCACGGACAGCGACGGATCCTCGAAGTTGATCGCGAGGTTCTTGAACGTCACCCAGTCCTGGTACCAGGCATCCGCCGCGATGGTGAGCTCCTTCATGGGCTTGAACCCGAGGCCCAACGCCCACGTGGCGGGCAGCGTGAACGGCGCCTTGAGGCTCTGATCCTTCAGCGTCGTCTGCAGCTCCTGCGGCACGCCGGAGAAGTGCACCGAGCCTTCGAACGGCAGCGTCACTTCGCCCTGATACGAGGCGCCGAAGCTGAGCATGTCCTTCACGATGTCGACCTGAAGGCCCGCGTTCGCGCCCGTCCCCCATGCCGCGCCGCCGAGCTTCAGGCTGCCCTTGCTGTCGACGAAGTTCAGCGCGCGTTCGATGCCGACAGTGCCGCGCACGAAGTTCATGCCGAGGCCCACTCGAACGCGATCGTGGATCTTGAAGCCGAACGCGGGCGTGATGAAGAACGTCTGCAGCGAGCTCGTGGTGACGAGCTGCTCACCGGCCCAGCCCGCCGGCCAGTGCGCCGAGTTGCCGAACGGCGTGTACAGACCGACGCCGAAGCCCACATCGTCTGAGAGCTTCGCCGCCACGAACGCATGCGGCGGGGTGACCGGCGTCGCGTCCACCGAGGCCCGAGCGCTGCCATCCTTCGGCTCGACGCCGACGCCCGGGATGATGACGTGGAGGCCCGCCTGGATGTTGAAGCCCTTCGTCGCGGCGAGACCCGCCGGGTTGTACGCAATTGCGGACGCCTCGTCGTTGATCGCGACGGTGGCACCCGCCATGCCGGTGACCCGAGCGCTGTGCGTGTCCAGCGCGAAGCCTGCCGCTTGAGCGGAGGCCGCCGCGAAGACGGATGCCGAAACCACTGCCAGAGAGAGTTTCTTCATAGGAGTTTTTCGATTTCTCGGAAGTGGTTGGGTTACGGCTGAACGCCGGTCTTCAGGAACGTCACGAGCTGCGTCTGGGCTTGCAGCGTCGGCGACGGATTCAGGTTCGTCGGGTTGACGAAGTTCAGGAGGAAGCCGTGGCGCGAGGGCACCGGCACCTCCGTCGTGGTGAAGTTGAACTGGTAAACCGACGAGCGCTTCGCCGCCTCTGCACGGGTGGCCGCCGCGATCAGCGTCGCGGTGGAGGTGTTCGGGACGACCGCGTCGCCGCTGATGTACTGGATCAGCGTTTCGCGATCAGACGGCACGTTCGCCGCGTTCTCCAGATCGTAGCCCGCATTCTGCGGGTCCGCCGGGTCGAGGATCGTGTGCGCGAAGTACACGAACTGATCGAACGCTGGGGTTCCCACATTGATGCCTTGCCCGGCGAGAGTGGCGAGGAACCCCGCGCGCTGTGCCGCGAAGGCTGGAGAGGTGAGGAGGATATTCGTCGGATCCCCGCCCGCCACGTTCAACACTGCGCGGTGAATCTCCGGAGCCGCCGCGACGTAGAGCGTACCGAGGATGCCGCCCAGTGAGATACCCGCGTAGTTCAGCTTCGTCGCGTCGAGCGAGGCCGGCGCACTGTTTGGCGCGCCGGTGAGCGTCGCGTTCAACGACCCGGTGCCCGTCGCCGCGATCACGCGAGCGAACTGCGCGAGATCAATCACCTGCTGACGGAAGTTGTCGCGCGTCGCGAACAGGTTCGTGGTGTTGATGATGTTCCAGCCCGAGATCGTCGAATAGGCCCCGGTCGTCGGGTTCTGAACCGCGGGAGCGCCCGTCGCCGGATCGCGCGAGAAGTCCGCGTCCTCGCAGAAGCCATCGGAAAGGCAGCGGCCCTTGCTCGCCGCGTTGCACACGACGTCGTTGGCGCAGGCTGTGGCCCGTGCGCCGGCGCGCGGAACACAGAAGCCGTACGTCGCCGCAGTCACGGCGGACGTGTTGTCG
>JBJMQN010000036.1:0-7335 GCA_045802665.1 Myxococcaceae bacterium
CCGCCGTAGACGGCCGCGCCCTGATCCGCGGAGCTGTCCTGATTCAGCTCAGCGCCCGAGCCGCCCGTTCCGCCGCGCGCCTTGATGTCACCGGAGCTGTCCTGCTGCGACGGCACCGTCGCCGAACCGGACGCACCCACGTCGCTGCCGCTCTGCGAGTTGATGGACCCGCTGCCCGAGTTCACCGACCCCGAGCCGCCCGCGCTGCCGCCCGAGTTGATCGAGCCGGAGCCGCCCGCGCCGCTGCCCGAGTTCACCGACCCGGAGCCGCCCGCGCCGCTGCCCGAATTCACCGAACCGGAGCCGCCCGTGCCCAGCCTGCCGCACTGATCCGAGGTGGACGAGGTGCCCACGCCGCTCGAGGAGGAGGAGCTGCTGCCCGTCCCGAGGGTGGAGTCAGACTTCGGAACCGGGGTGCCGAGGTCGCTCGAACCGGAGCCACCCGTCCCGCCCGAGCTGTCCATCGAGCCGGAGCCACCGAGCGAACCAGCCCCACCGGTGCCGGCCGAGTTGTCCATCGATCCCGAGTTATTCAGCGAGCCAGAACCACCGGTTCCAGCCGAGTTGTCCATGGAGCCCGCGCTCGACGGCGAGTCGTGCAGCGTGCCCGTGCTGTTGGACGGCGAGTTGCTCAGCCCGCCCGAGTTGTCGATCGCTCCCGAGCCGCCGGTCCCCGCAGAGTTGTCGTACGCGCCCGAGCCGCCCGTTCCGCCCGTTCCGGACGAGTCATAGAGCCCGCCGGTCCCCGCATCCTTCGCGCCTTTCTTGCCCGATCCACCTGTTCCCTGATCCGTTCCGTACGATCCGCTTCCTCCGATTCCCGCCCCGTTGTCGTTGGTTTGAGATGTGCCGTTGGCCGCGGTGCCTTCGCTCTTCATCACCGAGCCGGAGCCGTTGTCCTGGGTCGTAGATGCCGCCTGGTCAGTCGCCCACGCCGCGCCTCCAATGAGTCCCACCGCGGCGACGAGCCCAATCAGCTTTCGTTTCATGTCTTCTCTCCGTTGGTTGAAGGGGGGATGTCCCAATCGCCTATCCAAGGTAGGAACCTGGCCGCCCACCGATGACCGACGTGCCTGCCACCACCCGTCTCGCCGGCTGCCCTCGGACCGTGCCGATGCGCTGCCCGCGGTCGCCCTTCCTTGAAGCGCAGGCTCTTTTTCCCTAGCCTATGGACAGTCGAGGCGTCCGCTCGGAGAGCGAGCAGGCACGCCGCATCTTCCACCCCGACGACACGCCTCTAGAGGAACCGATGCCCGCATCGAAGTCCGCGCCGAAGACCCAGAAGTCCGTCGCGCCGCCGCCGCAGTCCGCCGCGAACCAGCCTCTCCCTCAGGCCGAGTACCCGACCATCGAAGCCTTCGTGGAGCGCGCCACGTCCGGCGACGTGAAGGAGGCGTTTTCCGAAATTCAGGAAGGGCTCGGGCAGCTCAAAGGTCCCCGCGCAGCTCAGGCGAAGAAGGTCGAAGTGGCCATCGAACGCACCCGGGAGCTCCTGTCGTACCTCGTGGAAGTCCGCGAAAAGCTTGAGGCGGACAAGAAAGGTGGGGGGAAGGCGCGGAAGTAGGTCCGCGTTTTCTCAACCTGTGGAGCATGGAGGCGCAACTCCCGAAGCCCCGGCGCGATAACCTTTTCAAACCTTCACCCTGCTGCTGAAACTTTTCGGAGGCACATCATGGCTGTTAATCGCATTGACCCGACCCCGGTTCGCATCTCGACCAACCTCTCCATCGATCGCCAGACGCCGAAGGCGGACTTCGGTGATCGCATCAAGGCGGGTCTCGACACCGCTGGCACCGCTGTCGCCAACGGCGCTGCGATCGCGGCCCCGTTCGTTCCGGGCGGCGCCATCGTCTCGGCGGCGGTCTCCTCCGTTGGGCAGCTCTCCAACGCGGCCAGCTCCGGCCAGGGCGGCGCGGTCTCCGCGCACTACGCCTCGACCTCGGGCCTGACCACGATGGGCGGCAGCACCGGCATCAACACCACCGTGCCGTCCGGCGGCGGCAGCGCTCCGGGCACCACGTCGGTCATCGGCGGCGGCGGCAGCGGCACCAGCAACGGCGTGAACTACGCGCCGGGCGTTGGCGGCGGCTCCGTGGCCCAGATGCAGGCTGACCTCATCTCCGCTCAGGCGGAGAACGGCAAGCTCATGCAGGTTCAGATGCAGATGCAGCGTGAGAACCAGGTCTTCAGCACCGTCTCCAACGTGCTCAAGGTTCGTCACGACACTGTGAAGAACACCATCCAGAACGTTCGCTAAGTCCAGCGACGTCCATCTGCAGGGTCTGGTTTTGCCGAGGAGGGCGCCCGAGAGGGTCGCCCTCTTCGTGCTTTTCCGGGTAGGCTCGAGCGCATGTCAGACGAGATCAACGGCAGCCTGGTTCCGACCTCCCGCGCAGACGCGATGCTCCTGCTCGAGGCCGGCTATCTCTGGATGGACCTCGGCAAGTTCGACAAAGCGCGCGACATCTTCGTCGGCGCCGCGCAGCTGATGCCGAAGTCGGAAGTTCCGCAGCTCGCGTTGGGGACCCTGGAGTTCGCTCAGGGCCACCACGAAAAAGCGCTCCAGAGCTACCGCGTGGCGCAGAAGCTCGCGCCACGGTCCGGCCTGCCGAGGGCGCACGCCGGTGAGGTCCTGCTCTTCATGGGCAAGGCGACCGAGGCGCTCAAGGAGCTCAAGGCGGCGAAGGACGTCGAGCCTTCCGGCGATGGCGCGAAGCTCGCCGCGGCGCTGATCGAAGCGCACGAGTCCGGCGCGCTGTCTCCGCAGAACAAGGTCGCGGCGAAGAAGAAGTAGTCCACGGCACCAAGGGGTTTTCTCCAGGAGTTTCAGCAATGGCGGTCGGTGGAATTCGCGGCGGCGGTAAGGGCGGACCGAAAGGACCGAAGGGCGCGGGCGGCAAGGCTCCGGCCGGCGGCGGTTCGAGCTTCAAGGTCGACAAGTCTGAGTCGCTCGTCGGGGCATCGCGCGAGGCCTCCTCCTCGAACGTGGGCGGGGTGGGCGGCGCTGGAGCTGCGGGTGGCGCGTCCGGCGTGAAGGGCGCGGGCTCGGTGGGCGCGACGGGCGGGGCAGGCGCTGCTGGGAAGGCGGCTGCTGCATCTGCCGCGGATCCGGTGGCGGCTCAAGCGATGGAGATCGCGCGTCAGCTCAAGAGTGGCCAGCTCAAGTCCAAGGAAGAGGCGACGAAGAAGTTCGTGGCGGAGATCCTCAAGGAGAAGCTCCGCATGCAGAGCAAGGCCCTCACCTCGCGCATCGCGGACTCGCTGCAGGATGATCCTCGGCTGAATCAGGCGCTCGAGCGGCTCTGGGCGAAGGGTTAAGGAAACGGTCCCGGATTTGGCACTCGGCGAAGACAGAAAGGTCGTCCTCGAAAAGTACGGGCCCTACGTGCGGAGCCTGGCGGCCCAGGTGCGCAAGCAGTTCAACGCGCAGCTCGAGCTGGACGAGCTCATGTCGTACGGACAGATCGGCCTGCTCGAAGCGGCGGACCGGTTCGACAGCAAAGTGGGCGCCAATTTCCTCACCTTTGCCCACTACCGCATCAAAGGCGCCATTTACGACGGCCTCCGGAAGATGGGGGTGCTGAGGGGTTCAGACCAGCGCTCTTCGTACGCAAGTGAGAGGAGTTCCGCGTACTTAACCAACCTCTCAGATCGTGAGATGGGGGGTAGCAACCGGGGCGGGTCCTTCGCCGATGATGTAAAAGACATCTCAGATGCGGTGGAAGGTCTCGCCGTGATTTTTGCCGCCTCGATGGATGGGGCGGACCAGTTGGGGATGGGCGAAGGCGGGGCGACGATTCCGGCGGATGAGCGGCTGGAGCTGGAGCAGCAGAAGACGAGGATCCGGGCAGCGATAGCGACACTGCCGGACAACGAGAGAAAGTTGCTCGAAGGGTATTACTTCCACGGCAAGACCCTGGAAGAGGCGGGCGCGGCGATAGGGCAGAGCAAGAGTTGGGCATCGCGGCTTCATGCGCGGGCCGTCGAGAGATTGAAGGAAATGCTGAGCGAGGACGAAGAGCCCAAGCTCGATTCAAGGAGGAAGGCACATGGCGGCACCCCTGGCGGGAGTCACAACCTCAGCGGCGCAAATCGCGCAGCAAAAGACGCAGGACCCCTCTCACAGCCCGCAGAAGCAGGGCGCAAGTAAGTTCGATGGCGTGATGGACAAGAAGCAGGCGTCCGGCGTCCACCAGGCGCAGGCGGCGCAGGCTGTCTCGCAGGTCCAGAAGACGGATCAGGTGCAGAAGGCGCAGCAGGCCGCGCGCGTCGATCCGACGAACAAGACCGAGAAGGCGGCCCTCAACAAGGTCCGCGGCGAGAACACGTCCGACCAGGCCGCCACCGCGAAGGCGATGGATCCTGTCTCCGCGAAGCAGGAGACCTCCAAGACGACCGGCATGCTGACCAAGATGCTCGGCGACATGGAGAAGGGCCAGGGCGTGATGGACAAGCTCATCAGCGGCGGCCTCAACGGGAAGAACTTCAACTCGTCCGAGCTGCTCTCGCTGCAGGCCGGCATGTACAAGTACACGCAGGAGCTCGAGCTGACCGGCAAGGTCGTCGAGAAGGCCACCAGCGGTCTGAAGGACACGCTGAAGACTCAGGTCTAAAGCGCGCGTCGTTCGGATTCCAAGGCCCGGCCCACTTCACGGTGGCGCCGGGCTTCTCATTTTTGTTCGGGAGCGGGGGCAGGCAGGCGAGCGTGACGTGCGGCTTGCGTGCGCTCCTGGATCGCCAGCGTTCGTTTCTGCGCTATCCTCCGCGGCCTCATGAAAGTTCCTTCGAAGCTCCTGCTCATCGCTGCGGTCATGATGCTCTCCGGCTGCGTGGAAGAGCTCCAGCACGACCTCACCGAGCAGGACGCCAACGACATCATGGCGCTGCTCATCGATCACGGCGTGGGCGCCAAGAAGGCGAAGGAAGAGGGCGGCAACGAGGTCCACTACATGGTCTCGGTCCCGCGCCAGGACTACGCGAACTCCGTGAAGCTCTTGCGCGAGTACTCGCTGCCGCGCCCCAATCAGGACGGCATGGCCATGTTCCGCAAGAACAAGGGCATGATCCCGACGCAGACCGAAGAGCGCGGCATGTGGCTCGAGTCGCTCGGCGGCGAGCTGTCGAATGCGCTCAACAAGGTAGACGGTGTGCTCGAGGCGCGCGTGATCGTGGCGCTGCCGGAGCAGACGGACCTCACCCAGCCGGACAGCAAGCCCAAGGCGTCTGCCTCCGTGTTCGTGAAGTACCGGCCGGACGCGGACGGCAAGCCGCCGATCAGCGAGGAGCGGGTCCGGGCGTTCGTGGTGACGGGCACGACGGTCGAGATCGATCCGAAGAACGTCTCGGTGATCCTGACGACGCCGGCTCGCCGCGATGACGACGACACGAAGACCAAGCTTCAGGAGGTCCTCGGCCTCACGATGACGGCGGCTTCGGCGTCCACGTTCAAGGTGATGATGGGCGGAGTCTCGTTGATCATCGTCGCTCTGGCGGGGCTGCTGACGTGGAACTTCCTGCGGGGCGGCAGCTCGGGCGGGGCTCCCCGGCGCGCTCGGACCAACGCCTAAAGCCCGCCCTGGCGGCTCCGCCTTCGACTTCGCTTCGGAGTCGCGGGATACTTCGCGTGGCCTTCAGTCGGGCTTCCCTTGGAAGAGTTCTTCTCCTCACTCACGAAGCGGCAGCAGATGTTGCTCCTCACCGGGGTGACGTTTGGCGGCCAGGACTCGATCGGCGCGTTCGATCATCTGGGTGAGGCGGAGTCCGAGACGCTGAAGCACAGGGCGTCGAAGCTGCTCGAGATCCCTCGCGACAAGCGGATTCCGCTGCTGGTCCAGGAGATCAAGCGGCTCGTCACCTCGCGCAAGACGTATCTCTGGAACGCGGAGCCCGAGGCGTTCGCCAGGCTGCTGACGAAAGAGCGGCCGGCGCTGCGGGAGATCATCCTGCGCGCGCTGCCGATGGCGCTCGCGGAAGCGGTGCGCCAGTTCCTGCCTCCGTCCGCCGCGGTGCCGGACAAGGAGCTCAAGCCGGGCGTGCTCGCCGTGGTGCGATGGAAGCTGGAGCAGCTTCTGGAGCAGGCGTCCGTCGGGGCGATGTGGAAGTTCTCGGACCTGCTGCTGCTCAAGCCGCGCGAGCTCTACACGCTGGCGGAGCGGCAGGGCGTCCGCGCGCTGGGCGTGGCGTTCGCGGCGCTGCCCGAGGAGTCGCGTTACGGCGCCTTCGAGCAGCTCCCGCCGGATCTCCGGGCGATGGCGCAGAGGGCGACCGACGCCGCGGGAGGCCGCGCGCTGGGCGGAACGGACGCGCACGCGCTCTTGCAGATGCACGGCTGGGACAAGTCTCCGCTCGAGGCGATTCGGAGCGCGGGAATCCAGCGGCTCGCGCGGGCGTGCATGGCGCAGAGCGAGGACTTCGCCGCGCGCATGAGCGAGCGCCACCGCCCGCCGTTTCTGCCGATCTTTCAGAAGTGGCTCGCGGATGATCGGACGCGCGGTGCGGCGCGAGGAGACGGCGGTCGCGCGGAGATCGTCGCCGAGCTGGAGCGGCTCGAGACCCGCGGTCTGGTGGACAAGCCCACGCGGCTGCCTTCGCTGAAGCAAAAGCCGGTTCTGCCGCCGCCTCCCTCCGCGCCTCGTCAGGACCGGGGGGCCGCGCAGCAGCAGCAACAACAGCAGCAACCGGCGGGGAAGGTGCCCACGCCGGCGGGAGGTCAGCGCCAGCCGCCGCCCTCGCAGCGGATGCCCTCTCAGGTGATCGCCCCGAAGGCGCCGCAGCTGGATTCTCCGAGGCGCGATCCGATCGCCGAACGCGAGGCCCGCCGCGCAGGGGCGGCGTCGTCGAACCAGATGCCGTCGGTGCATCGCGATCCGATCGCCGAGCGCAACGCACGTCGGGCCGGCGCGGCGAGCTCGCGGTTCGGGTCGGTGTCTCCCGAGGATGCCGCGGCCCCGATCGAAGCGCGCGCAAGCGGCCGCAATCCATCCCCGGTAGCAGAGGGTCAGCGCGGGTCTTCTCGGATGCCTGCCGCCGCTCCTCCGAGCCCGGATCCGCAGCGCGGCTCATCGCGTGCGCCGTCGGTGCCGCCGCCGCTTCCGAACGACCAACGCGCCGCGCCGAAGCAGCCCGCTCCCGCCAAACCGGAGCAGCCGCGCCGGTCGTCCCATGCCGTGCTCTCGCCGCTGCCGAAGGGGGCGAAGAGCCATCCGGGTGGGATCGCTCGGGAGCACCTCGATTCGACGGACCCGGTCCGCAGCCGTCCGCCGCCGCTGCCAAAGGACGAGGACTCCGCCTCGGCGCCGAGGCCGGATCCGGGCGGGTCGCGCATTCACCGGAGCA
>JBJMQN010000628.1:0-7386 GCA_045802665.1 Myxococcaceae bacterium
CAATCACCCGAACGCTCTCGTGGATCCGGCGCTGGTGTTCTGTCTCACCGGCCGGAAGGTGACGTTCCTCGCCAAGGCGCCGCTCTTCAAGATGCCGGTGATTGGCTGGCTCCTGAAGGGGCTCGACGCGCTGCCGGTGTACCGCAAGCAGGACGACCCCACGCAGATGACGAAGAACGAGGGGACGCTGGATGCGGCGGCGGACGCGCTGGTGGGCAACCGCGCGATCACCATTTTTCCCGAGGGTAAGAGCCACTCCGATCCGCAGCTCGCCGATCTGAAGACGGGCGCGGCGCGGATCGCGTTCAAGGCGGCTCGTCGTGGCGCCGACGTGAAGATTGTGCCCGTCGGGCTCACTTATGCGGAGAAGCATCGCTTCAGGAGCGAGGTGCTCATCGACCTCGGCGAGCCGATCTCGGTGCGCGACTACGTGCCGGAGGATGAGAAGGACGACGTCGAGCGCGTCCGCGCGATGACGGACAAGATCTCGGACAACCTGAAAGCGGTGACGCTGAACCTGGAGGAGTGGTCCGACCTGCCGCTCATCCGGATGGCGGAGGAGCTCTACGCGTTCAAGCTGGGCGAGAAGCTGGATCCGGATCGCCTGCGCCGCTGGGCCGCGGGCGTGCAGCTCTTCCGCCGCGAACAGCCCGAACGATTCCTGAAAACCCGCGACGAGCTGATGCAGTTCCGCCACCGCCACGAGCTCGTGCGCGCGGACCCGACGGACCTCACGCTCATCTACCGCCGCGCCAACGTCTACACGTTCATCGTGCGGAACCTGTTCGCGCTCCTGCTCGGCTTTCCGCTGTTTCTGTGCGGCGTGCTGCTCTTCTTCGTGCCGTTTCAGATTCCGCGGACCATGGTGAAGCGGAGCAACGTGGAATGGGATCAGCAGGCCACGATGAAGCTCGTCGCTGCGCTCGTGCTCACGCCGATCTGGACCGGCCTGCTCACGTTCCTCGCGTGGAAGTTCCTCGGCCTCGGCTGGGCAATCTTCACCGTGCTTTCGGTGATGCCCTTCGCGCTCTTCACGCGCTACTTCTACGAACGGCGGCGGACCGCGATCCGCGACGCGCTGGTGTTCCTCGTGCTGGGCAACCGCGCGAGCCTGAAGGCCCGGCTGCTCGTCGAAGGCGAGAAGCTGGCGGGCGAAGTGGAAGCGCTTGCGGACGAGTACCGGCAGCGCGTCGTCGGTGAGGCGGGCGCGGCGTAGTCGGAGCTTTGGTCTCCTCAGGCCGCTTGCCGGTTGCGACTCACGTCGTCGGAACCGTACCCGGTGGGCTACGCGATCCTGCGACCGCCCGAACTCCCAGGACCAGAATGAGCCCGCCAAGCAGCACCGGCAGCGCGTTCACCTGAATCGCCGTCCCGAGGCTGTAGTACGTGCCGATCTTTCCGATCACCTTCGGCGAAGCCGCGTCGCCGAACAGATGGATGATGAGGACGTTGAGGCCCATCGCGAACGCGCGGAAGCCGGGCGGGACCGCGTTCATCAGCGCGGCGTTGATGGGGCCGCTGTTCAGGAAGAGGAAGAACTGCGCGATGAAGATCATCGTGAAGATCGCGTACGAGCCTGACACCAGCGTCGTCAGGATCATGAACGGCACCGCGAGCAGCAGTCCCGAGCCTGAGACGTACATGCTGCCGAACGGCCGCTTCTTGTCCGCCCAATCGCCGAGCCACCCGCCGGTGAGCGTGCCGATGATTCCTGCCACGGCCGTGATGCCGCCCACCGCGATGCCCGCGAAGTCGCCCTTCATGTGACGTTCGAGCTCGAGATACGCCGGCATCCAGTTGCCGAGCCCGCCGATGGAGAACGTCATCAGCGTCAGGCCAGCGGTGTTGAACCAGAACAGCCGGTTGCCGCGCAGGTTCGCGAGGCCCTCACGCATCGGCACCTTGTGGTGCTCGCCCTCGTCGGACGCTCCGCGCTTCGGCTCGGGCATCACGAACGCAAGCAGCCCGAAGAGAATCCCGGGCGTGCCGGCGACGAAGAACGCGGTGTTCCACGAGTAGTGCTCGCTCACGTAGCCGCCCACGCCAAACCCCAGCGCGGCGCCGAGCGGAATCGCCATGTAGAACACCGACAGCATCGACGCCCGGCGCTGCCTGGAGAACAGGTCCGAGATGATGGCCGGCGCCACGGTCGCGTAACCCGCCTCGCCCACGCCGATGAGCGATCGCGCGACGAGCAGCTGCGGGTACGTCTTGGAGAGGCCGCTGGCGATCGTCGCCGCGCTCCAGAGCAGCACGGAGACTCCGACGATCCACTTGCGCGGCACGTTGTCGCCCAGCCACCCGCCGAGCGGCGACGCGATCATGTAGACGATGAAAAAGAGGCTCAACAGAGAGCCCGACTGATCGTGATCGAGATGGAACGTCTGCTCGATCTTCACCAGCGAACCGGGGACGACATACCGGTCGAGGTAGTTGAGCAGGTTGATGAGCGTGAGCGTGACGAGGCCAAAATACGCCCCGCGCATCGCCGTAGCCTTTCCCCCCACCGCTTGCTCCGTCATGCGCCCCCGAACTTGTGCGCGAGCAGTCCCCACCGGAGCCCGCGATCGCTCACCGTCACCGACTCCAGCCGGAGCTGCTCCAGCGCAGTGAGCAGAATCAGAGAGCCCGCGCAGATCACGTCCGCGCGCTTCGGCTGAAGGCCCGGCAGCTTCGCCCGCTCCGCGACGGGGAGCTCGAACAGCTTGTCCGTGACCGCGCGAAGCTCCGGCAGGTGGAGCACGCCCCCGTGAACTTTCGTCACGTCGTACGGCTGCACCGCGTGATGAACCGCGAAGAGGGTCGTGACGGTACCCGCCACGCCGACGAACTGCGCGCGCGGAGGCGACTTCGGCAGCCGCGAGAACGTCTCTGAGAGGAACGACTTCATCGTCGTCCGCTCTGCGTTCGAGACGGGATCGGTGGTGACGAATCGCTCGGTGAGGCGGACCGAGCCGACATCGAAGCTGTGCCGGAACAGCACCTTGCCGCGATCGCCGAAGATGAACTCGGTGGAGCCGCCGCCGATGTCGATCACGATGAGCGGCGCGTCCTTCGTCGAAACGGACGCATCTTCCGCCACCGCTGAATACGAGAGCTGCGCTTCGAGCTCGCCGGAGATGATCTCCACCTCCACGCCCGCCCTCGTCTTCGCCGCGCTCATGAACTCCGCGCCGTTCTTCGCGTCGCGCGCGGCGCTGGTGGCGCTGACCGCGATCTTCTCCGCGCCGAGCTCGCGCGCTCTCTTCCCGAACTCCTCCAAGACCGAGAGCGTCGCCTCCATGCCTTCAGCCGAGAGCACGCGCGACTTGTCGACGCCGCGGCCGAGCCGGGTGATCTCCGCGAGCTCCTCGACGGCCCTGAAACCTTCGCCGCTCTTCTCCGCGACCAGCAGCAGCACGGAGTTCGTCCCGATGTCGATCGCGGCGTAGCGGGGCATCGGTGTCAGACCATACCGGACAGGCGTGTCGGAGGGCGATGACTTCAACAGCCGTTCTTTCGCGCACTTAGGACTGGCAGACTCGTTGCTCTGGTCGGGGCGCCGCTGTCTCGAACTCTCGAACCGAATCACTCACATACGGGGAACTCAGATGAAACGTCGCATCAGCTCCGCGCTTCTCACAGCTGGCCTTCTCTCCTCCATGACGGGCTGCATCGAGTCCGCGCTCAACCCGACGGACCCTGTCGCGGTCTCAGGCTCGGCGCTGAATGAGGACAAGACGCCGCTGGCCAACGCCGACCTCATCCTCGGCCGCAGCGACAACAGCACCTGCGCGCTCATCGTCTCCAACTTTGCGACGGTGAAGACGGACGGGCACGGGGCGTGGAGCTGGAAGGGTACCGGCGCGGACACGCAGAACGGCGATCTCGCGCGCTGCTTCCGGATCTCGCTCCCCACCGCGACGGATGAGTCGTACGCGCAGCACGATTATCTGGTGCAGATCACCGACGTGAAGGTGCCCGCGCTGCAGCGCTGGACCGGGCAGCCGGCGGTTGCGCAGACCGCGAACGGCGCGACGATCACGTTCAAGCCGATCAGCGACTCGCAGACGATCTCCGCGGACGGCTCGCCGAACTTCTTCCTCAAGCGCTCGGCGACGGGCTCGGATCTCTGGTGGCGGGTGATCAACCCTCAGGGGTCGATCACGCTCTCGGACGAGGTGCTGGAGGAGCACGCGGATCTGAAGGGCCAGCTCATCGTCTACGGTCAGGTGAAGGGCAGCGGCACCACGTTCAAGAGCCAGTTCGACAGCGCGACGGCGGCGGTGACCGGGCACGGCAAGGTTCCCGCGAGCCGCGGCGCCACGTGCAGCTTCATCGAGACGCAGCCGTGCAAGCTGACCGACGGCGATGCAGCGCAGCAGGTCGAGTCTGGAGACAAGGCGCCGATGGAGGCGAAGATCACGCTCGCCGCGCCGAAGCTGCTCAAGAAGGCGGTGTTCCGGAACTTCACCGTCGGCGTGAACGCGAAGTCGATCACCATCGAGGGTTCGTCGGACGGCACCACGTTCACGCAGCTCGCGCAGGTGACGGACGCGGCGGTGATTGGATCTGCCTTCTTCGAGGTCCCCCTCACGGGCACCGCGGCGGTCTCGCAGGTGCGCATCAAGTCCACGGACCAGAGCAACAACCCGAACCGGCTCACCGGCGCGTCGGAGATCTCACTGTTCGAGTAGCAGTCCCAGCGCGGACGCGAGCCGGTGGTAGTCGCTCGCGTCGTTGTACCGCTGCGCCGAGAGGCGAAGGAGCCGCTTCGGCGTGGCGGGGAAGGGCATCACGGGCACTTCGATCTGGTGATCGAAGAGCAGCGCGTCCTGCAGCGGGTCTGAATTCGATAGCTGATGCGTCGTCGCATCGGGGAGCGGCGCGACCGCCATCGAGCCCGTCAGCGCTTCGGGCACCATCGCCTCCGCACCGAGCGCCTTGAGCAGAATGTCGCGCCCCTCCAGCGCGAGGTCGCGGTTCTGGCGCATGACTTCCGACAAGCCGCCGAGGCTCTCCAGAAAATCGATCGCAGCCGAGATGCAGAGCGGCGCCGTCGGATCGGACGTTCCGGTCCAGTCGAACTCGATGCGGAACTTCGATCGATCGGTTCGCGGCGAGTTCCGGCCGTGAGAGATGGAGAGCGGCCGCAGCGACTTCTGCCGGTCGCGCCTCACCCAGAGGAACGCCGCGCCCTTCGGAGCGCACAGCCACTTGTGGCAGTTGCCCGTGTAGTAGCTCGCGCCGATCGCGGTCAGGTTCAGCGGCAGCATCCCCGGCGCGTGCGCTCCGTCGATCAGGACCTCGATGCCGCGCGCGTTCGCCTCTCGCGTGATCCGCTCCACAGGCAACACGATCGCGCTGGGGCTCGTCACGTGATCGAGCAGCAGGAGCTTCGTCCGTGGCGTCATCGCCGAGGTGATCGCCGAGACGAGCCCCTCTTCGTCGCGCACGGGCCAGGGCAACGTCGCCACGGTCACCTTCGCGTCGTGCACTGAAGCCACTTCGTCCAGCGCGTTGCGGCAGGCGTTGTACGCGTGGTCCGTCGTGAGCAGTTCGTCGCCAGCAGAGAAGCGCTGTGACTTGAGGACCGTGTTCACGCCCATCGTCGCGTTGGTCACGAAGACGAGATCGTCCGCATCCGCGCCGAGCAACGCGCCCAATTTTCGCCGCACGTCGTCCATCAGCGGCTCCAGCTCGCGGACCATGAAGCGCACCGGCTCTGCTTCGAGGCGCGCGCGGAGCTTCGACTGAGCTTCCTGGACCACGCGCGGACACGCGCCGAACGAGCCGTGGTTCAGAAACGTGATCGACGGGTCCAGCGTCCACTGCGTGGCGAGCGACGACGGCATGCGCCGATCACTTACCCTCGGCTCATCAGCGGGACCAGAGGGAGGCGAGGTCCAGCTCGATCGCGTCGAAGGGCTCCGCCCGAACGCGGTCGTCGGTGAAGGTCTCGACGACGCGCCACGCGGCTCCTTCGAGGCGGTAAACCTCGAGCGTCTTCGCCTCCGGCCGGACCAGCCACAGATGCTTCACGCCCGCTCGCGCGTACACCGGCATCTTCTTGGAGCGGTCGAACGCCTCGGTGGATGGCGAGAGGACCTCGCAAGCCCAATCAGGCGCAAGTTCGATGTGGGGCGCATGGGGCATCTCCGGCATGCGCTCGCGTCGCCAGCCGGCGAGATCTGGAACGACGATCTGGCCGACGATGTGTAATTCGGGCTCGTCGAGGATGATCCATCCGCCGGGCCCGCCCTTGCCCCTTCCGAACGGGCCGACGAGCTCAGCACCCAGTTCGGATGCCGCGCGAGTGTGGGGCGTGGCGGGCCTCGGCGAGACGTGAAGCTCACCGTCGACGATCTCTCCTATGACGTGGTCCGGCAGCGCGAGGAGATCCTCGTAAGTCGCCAAACGCTGTGCGGGCGCGCGGGCCATGTCTCAATGATGGCGCCGAGCCCGGGACCCGGCAACCGCCCCTACTTTCCCCAATCCGGCGTGGAGTAGTCGCCCTTCTCCACGGGCAGCGGCAGCTGATTGTTCCCCTCGAACGTCATCACAAAGGGCTGGTTCCAGCCGTTGCGCGTGGAGATGAAGACGATCAGTCGTCCGTTCGGCGAGAACGCGGGCTCTTCGTTGTTGCCCTCGTCCTGCGTGAGCCGCGTGACCTTCCCGTTCTCCACGTTCACGGTGAAGAGATCGAACGCGTTCCGCTCATCTCGAGCGGTGAACGCGATCAGGTCCCCGCGCGGCGACCAGTCCGGCGTCTGGTTGTAGTTGCCCTGAAAGGTGAGCCGCTTCACGCCGCTGCCGTCCGCGTTCATCACGTAGATCTGCGGAGAGCCACCGCGGTTGGACACGAACGCGATCCGCTTGCCGTCCGGCGACCATGAGGGGCTCGAGTTGATGAAGTAGGGCGTGTCGGTCAGCGCCTTCGCGCCCGAGCCGTCCGCGAGGCCGACGACGATCTGCGCCGCGTCTCCCTCTGCCAACGAGTAAGCGATCCGCTTTCCATCCGGCGAGTACGCGACGCCGGTCACCATCTGGCCCTTGTCCTCCAGCGACACCGGCGCGCCGCCCGGCTTCTGCGCGTACGCGTCCGGCTTGCCCTTCCGGTACGAGGTGTACGCCGCGCCTTCGCCACCGGGGATCACGGTGGGGAGCAGGTTGAGGCCGCCCTCGGTGACCTTCTGCGCGCCGCGCCCATCCCAATCCGCGAGGTACACGTCCTTGTTCTGGCCGTGCTTCATCACGTACGCGATCCGGCTCTGGAACGGCCCGCTCTCGCCGGTGAACTGCTTGTAGACCTGGTCCGCCAGCGTGTGCGCCAGCTTCCGCACGTTCGAAGTGGGCGCCGTCTCCGACAGCTTGAACTTCTCGGTGGAGCTGCCGACGGTGAACGCC
>JBJMQN010000037.1:0-10190 GCA_045802665.1 Myxococcaceae bacterium
ATCACCAGCGCCATTCGATGCTGGAGGCGGGGAAGCTCGCCGGGCTGGATGTGCTGCGCGTGTTCAACGAGCCGTCCGCCGTCGCGCTCGCGTTCGGCTACGGCAAGGGGCTCGCCCGGAAGCGCATCCTCGTCTACGACCTCGGCGGCGGCACGTTCGACGCTTCCGTGGTGGAAGTGACCGGCGACGATCTGGAGGTCATCAGCACCGGCGGGGACAACTTCCTCGGCGGGATCGACTTCGACCTCCGGCTCGGCGAAGACATCATGCAGCGGGTCATCACCGAGCAGCAGATTCAGCCCGACGACAGCGTGCTCACCGCCCAGCGCATCCGCGACGCGGCGGAGCAGGCGAAGATCCTGCTGTCCGATCGCGAGACCACGCAGACGCAGATCCCTCAGGCGGGCCGCGACGAGAACGGCCAGACGGTGGACTTGAAGCTGTCGGTGGATCGCGCGCGGCTGGAGTCCATCACGAAGGATCTCGTGGACCGCACGCTGGAGGTCACGCAGGCGGTGCTCTCGGCCGCGAACATCCAGCCGCAGGGACTGGACGAAGTGCTGCTCGTCGGCGGACAGAGCCGGGCGCCCCTCGTCCGCCGCACGATGGAGTCCGCCATCGGCCGGCCCATCCGCACCGACGTGGACGCGGAGGCGGCGGTCGCGCTCGGCGCGGCGATTCTGGGCCACGCGCTCCTGCAGGCGGAGCGAGGCAAGCGCGGCGTCACGTTGGCCGAAGTGCTCTCCGCGCCCATCGGCTATCTCGTTCAGGGCGGCGGCATGCGGCGCGTGCTGGAGCGCAACACGCGGCTCCCCGCTGAGAAGACCATCACCCTGCCCGCGAGCTCCGGTCAGCCAGTAGCCATCTCGGTGTTTCAGGGCAACGCCACGCTCGCCGAGGACAACGAATACCTGGGCGTCCTGCAGCTCATCCCGGACAAGAACGGCGAGCTCGCGGTGCGCTTCGCCGTCTCACCGGACGGAAAGCTCGAAGTCTCCGCGGCGATGCCGGGCGGGAGAAAAGCGGAGGCGACCTTCAGCACGGTGGACGCGAGCGAAGAGGTGAAGGCCTCACTGTTCGCTCAGGCGCCGCTGCCCGGAGATCCCTCCGCGCAGGGCGCGCAGGGGCAGGGGCTCTTCGGCGGCCTCAAGAAGCTCTTCGGACGCAAATAGGCGCGCACGCCGATTTGGCGGCCCCCCATGGCTTGTGGCATGTTGTGCGACCCACCCGGAACGCAGTTCTAACGAAGGGGAGGTTCCCCGGTGCCGTTGAACATCAATGATCGGAAGCTGGCTTCGCTGTACACCGCGCTCGAGACGAAGCGGAAGACGGACTCGTCGGTCCAGGTCGACGACAAGAAAGTCCTCGAGCTCCTCGCGGCGGTTGGCGATTCGTTGTCCAAGAGCGGCAGCAAGCTCCTCACCGAACTGTCCGCGCCCGGCATCACGCGCGAGCAGCAGGTGGCGCTGATTCAGAAGGGCATGAGCGCGGGCGAGAAGAAGGACCTCGCCACGATCCTGGAGTCGGGCACGGTGCCGGTCTCTCCGACGGCGAAGAACTTCCTCGAGGCAGTGCTCGGCCGGCAGACGATTCTGCCGGGCAGCGCGCTGCAGATCACCGGCGATCAGAAGAACGGCATCGCGGGCATCGTGAAGCCGGGCGCGACGATCGAGGCCATCAACATCACCACCGCTCCGGGCGGCCGTCTCCACATGGACGACACCATGGAGATCGCCAAGGCGGACAGCAGCGGCAAGTTCATCGGCAAGCTGCCGGACGTTCAGGAAGGCGACCTCATCCGCATCCGCGCCCGAGCGCCGGACGGCACCACGTCCGACTGGGTCACCATCCACGCCACCGGCATCGCCGCGAAGGACACCCGCAATGCGGTCGTGTCCATGCAGCGCATCGGCCTCACCGCGGACCAGAGCGGCAAGGTCGCGGTGACGAACATCAACGAAGGCCGTCAGGTCTCCGAGCCCGGCGCGAAGCTGCAGTTCACCAACACGCGCACCAACGAGAAGACCCTCGTCACGCTCGATGAGAAGGGCAGCTTCCCGGACGGCTTCAAGGTCAACGGAAAGCCGGGAGACGTGTTCTCCGTCGCGGCCACCGATGGCACCAACAACACCACCTTCGCCGCGGAAGTCGGCCGGCTCACCGTCCCCGGCGGAACGGGCGGCGGGGATCTCATCAAGGATCCGGCGCTCCACAAGGACGAGCTCAATCCGGACGGCACCCCGCGCTTCGGCAAGAAGACCTTCACCGGTCCCTTGTTCATCGACGGCGTGAAGTCCGAGGACGTGGCGCAGGGCCAGCTCGGCGACTGCTTCTTCCCGTCCGCGATGGCGGCGCTGGCGAAGAACAATCCCGAGGCCATCCAGAACCTCATCAAGAGCAACGGCGACGGCACGTACACGGTCACCTTCCACGAGAAGGACTGGGCGACGGGCAAGTTCCGGGATGTGCCCATCAAGGTGGACGGCGATCTCTACGTCCGCAGCTGGGGCGCGCCGCTCTACGGCAGCTCCAACAACGCCGACAAGGGCGACAAGACGATGGAGCTGTGGTTCCCGCTCGTGGAGAAGGCGTATGCCACGTGGAAGGGCAGCTACAACGACATCGGCAACGGCGGCATGTCGTCCGACGTCTTCGAAGCGGTGCTCGCGAAGTCCGGCCAGGACATGACCATCACGTCCAGCAACCAGGACAAGGTCTGGGCGCAGCTCACCAAGGCCATCGACAGCAAGCTTCCGGTGTCCGCCGGCACGTACGGCGACGATCAGGAAGCGAAGTACTCGAACACCGGCGTGTACGCGGATCACTCGTACTCGGTGCTCGGCTACGAGGTGAAGAATGGCGAGAAGTACGTCACGCTGCGCAATCCCTGGGGCGAGTCCGAGCCCGCGGGCAATGGCGCCAACGACGGCATCTTCAACCTGAAGCTCTCCGAGTTCACCAACCTCTACCAGACGCTCATGTGGGCGCAGTAGCGAGGCCGCACCATGGCGATTCCTCCTGATCCCATTGAAGAGATCCTCCCGAACGCCGCGCTCGTCGTCGACGCGGAGGTGAAGGAGATCGTGCAGAACGGTCCTCCCGCCCCGAAGGTCAACGCGCCCCCGGGCTGGACCGACACCGGCCAGAAGGCCGGCTCACAGCTCGTGAAGCTCGTCGTGAAGCGCGTGCTGAAGGGCACGACCGACGCGAAAGAGCTCACGGTGGAGAAGCCGGTCGCGGGCTACGCGCTGCGCGCCGGCACCAAGGGGCCGTTCCTGCTCGACGGCTCCAAGCCGCACCCGGTGATCCTCGGCCGCTACGGCCCGGACAGCTACTCGTTCGACAAGGTCGAGAAGGCGCTCAAGAAGTAGTCCGCCAGAGCGCGTTCGTACTCAATGCCCCAGCTCCGGAGCTCTTCCGGACTGGGGCATTCGTTCATTCAAACGGCAGGAACGGGAACAGCGCATCCACCCGCTTCATGTCCGCGAGCAGATACGCGTGAAAATCGCCGTTGGTCCGCAGCGAGACGAACACGCGCGGATCGCCGGTCTTGTGGGACGCGCTGTTGAACGCCGCGACCACGTCGTCCAGCGATCGCACCACCCACGACAGCTCGGTGCCGTCCGGGAACGCAGCGGAGAAATCGATCACCGTCTCCGAGTAACCGTTCTCCGTCGTCCGCCGAACGCTCCACTTCGTCGTTCGCAGGGTCGGCGAAGAACCCACGCGAGCGTTCAACGCGTCCACGACGTCCGGGCCGAACTTGAAGTCGTGCACGAAGAAGCCGTCGCGCACCGCCTCGTCCGGGGCGTCTTCGTAATGGGCAACCAGCGCGTAGACGAGCCCCTCGCGCGGATCCCCGTCGTCTTCGCCCGCGAGCTCCCGCACTTTCGCGGAGGTGAGCCCGCTCGCGAGCGACGATGCCCGAAGTGCCGCCACCGCCTCTTCCGTGAAGGTCCCCGGGCTCATCGTTCGTGCGCTGCTCTTCTAGATCGTCGCAGCGGCGAGCACCGCTTCGGCGTTCGGGGACTGCTCATACGCCCGCAGAATCCGCTCCGCCGGTGAGACGCCGCCGTTGCAGAGCTGGAGCAGCGGATCGAGCAGCGGCGCATCGTCACCGGACAGCCGCCGCAGCCCGCGCCGCGACACCTCCACCATCTCCTTCGCGTAACGCCACAGCGGGATGCCGCCCAGCATCGCGCGGAGGCCTTCCTTCTGCGCCGCTTCGTGCAGCGCGAGGTGATCGCTGAACGAGAGCTTCGGCAGGATGTCCGCCGCGTCCTTCCGAGCCGCCGGGTCGTAGAGCAATCCGCGCCACAGCGCAGCGAGCGCGCCGGTCAGCTCCGCGCCGTTGCAATCCGCGCCGCGGACCTCCATCACCTTCTTGATCCGGACCTCGGGGAAGAGCGTGGAGAGATGATCCACCCAATCGCTCTGCGTCGCGGGCTTGCCTTCGAAGCCGTCTTTCAAGAGCTGGCGGAAGGTGAGCTGCGGCTCCAGGTACTGGCCCGCTCGGCGCAGGAAGAGCAGCGGCGCATCCAGCGCCCAATCCACGTACTTCTGGTAGCTGAAGCTGCCGTCGATCATGGACGGCAGATAGCCGCAGCGCGCCTTGTCCACGTCGGTCCACACGTGGCTTCGGAACGAGAGGTATCCGGAGGGCTTGCCGAAGCGCAGCGGGCTGTTGGCGTACAGCGCGACGAGCAGCGGGGTCAGCCGCGCGGTGAGCGTCACCTTCTCCGCGCAGTCCGCCTCCGACGCCCAGTCCAGCGACACCTGGCCCGTGGACGTCATCAGCATCATGTCGAGCGCCATGCTCCCGCGCCGCCCCAGCGTGTCCCGCATCGCCCGGTACCGCGTCTTGGGCATCCACGGCATCTTCGGGATCTCGTCGAACGGCCGGTAACCCAGCGCGACGATGCGGAGCTGGAGCTTCTGGGCGGCGGCGCGGAGCTCCAAGAGGTGGCGCAGGTTCTCGGCGTGCGCCTCGGCGGCGGTGACGAACGGGCTGCCGGAGAGCTCGAACTGTCCGCCCGGCTCCAGCGAGATGGTCTCGATGCCGCGGGTGAGCGCGATCACCGGCGAGGACGGGGTCTCGCGGAACTCGGTGTAGCCGTGTGGGAGCAGCTCCTTGAGCACGGCGGAGATTCCGCGCGGGCCTTCGTAGGGCACCGGATTCGTCGCGCCCGCCGGGTAGAGGAACTTCTCGTGCTCGAGGCCGACTTTGTGGCCTGCGACCGGGCGTTCGGCACTGCGGAAGTACGCGACGAGCTCGTCGATCCCGGAGAGCGGCGGCGATTTCGAGGCGTCCAGATCCAACGACATGCGGGCGGCGCCTTATAACGGGCGTTGACGCTTTGCGCTGCGATTTGCAACGGTCGGAAACTCCGTGGCGAACGCTTCCCCCGTGCCGGTGTTTCCGACCAGACCCTCCACCGGGGACTTCTTCCGCGGCTTCGCCCTCCCCTTCCGGGCGATCGGCCTGCTCTTGCAGTCGCGAAGGCTGTTCGGCTGGGCGGCGCTCTCCGGCATCGTCACCCTGTTCGCGCTCATCGCCGCCATATGGGGCGCCATCGACCTCGCGCCGTGGATCGTCTCGAAGGTCTTCGCGCGACCTATCGACTGGCCGACCCTTGGGCTCTGGTACGCGCTCGTGCTCCTCACCTTCGCCTTGCTGGTGGTGGTGGGCGTGAACACGTTGCCCGCGCTTGTCCTCGCGCCCCTTCAGGATCCCATCAGCGAGGCGACGGAGTTGCTCTGCGGCAATTACACGTCACCGCCATCCAATTTGAGACGGACCCTGAGCGGCGTCTTCGTCTCGGTGAGCCACACGCTGGCGCGGATCCTCATTCTGCTGGCGGGACATGCGGTGCTCTTCCCGCTGAACCTGATCCCCGGAGCGGGCAGCGCGGTGTGGGGCGTGCTCTCCGCGCTGTGGACCATGGTCTGGCTCGCCGCCGAGTACCTGGATGCGCCGATGGCTCGCCACTTCTACCGGTTCGGCGAGGTGCGACAGGTCCTCTGGAGGCGAAAAGCGCTGGCCGTGGGCTTTGGCGCCGCGGTGTGGTTGCTGCTCTGGCTTCCGATCCTGAACTTCTTCTTCATCCCGCTGGCGATCGTCGGCGGTACGCTCTTGTTCCGAGGTCTGTGCGACGCTGGCGCACTCCGCGGACCCAGGGAACGAAAAGCCGTTGGCGATGTTCCATTCAGCACCTGAGTTCCCTTGAAGCACCCAACCCGCATGATTACGCTTCGCCACCGAGCGCCTGAGTGCCTGACTGGCGCCACAAGCTTCCAGATTCATTGTCGTTTCTGAAAAAAGAAAGCTCCCGCATGCCGCGCATCATCCGCCGCGTCCTCGTCGTCGCCGTCCTGCTCGCCGCATGGGCCCTGGTCGGCAGTGACCGGGCGCCCATCTGGATCAAGGCCAACGAAGCCGCTGCCGCTTCGGCCCGAGCCAATTCGTTCGTCGCCGCCGCTGACACGGCGCCTCGCTCTTCGGTCGACAAGCCTCCGCACGACCTGTCGTCGCTGAAGATCTTCACGAAGGTCATCCTCTACGTGAAGGACAACTACGTCGATCCGCGCCGCGTCCATCCGAAGGAGATGATGGTCCAGTCGCTGGAGTACGTGGAGAAGGCGGTCCCGGACGTGCTCGTGGACGGCAACGCCGACACCGGGAAGCTCCGCGTGGACGTGAACGGCAAGAGCAAGACCTTCGACATCAGCCACGTGGATTCGCTCTGGAAGATGTCGTTCACGCTCAAGGACGTCTTCGACTACATCTCGAAGAACATGCGTCCCATGGAGGACACCCGCGACATCGAGTACGCGGCGGTGAACGGGATGCTCTCCACGCTGGATCCGCACTCCGTGCTGCTGCGCCCCGAGATGTACCGGGAGATGAAGCTCACCACCAAGGGTGAGTTCGGCGGCCTGGGCTTCGTGATTCAGATGAAGGAGGGCAACCTCACCGTGGTGAAGGTCCTCCCGAAGACCCCTGCGTACAAGGCGGGGATCAAGAAGGACGATCACATCAGCAAGATCGGCGAAGAGTCCACGGTCAACATGGACCTGAACGAGGCCGTCTCGAAGCTTCGCGGCCCGGTGGACAGCAAGGTCTCGATCACCGTCTCGCGCAAGGGCTGGGACAAGCCGCAGGTCATGCAGCTCGCCCGGGCGATGATCGCCATCGAGTCCGTGCAGTCCAAGCTGCTCGCGCAGGGCGTGGGCTACGTGCGGCTCAAGAACTTCCAGGGCAACACGACGCGGGATCTGCACGCGGCGCTGGACGAGATGAGCCAGGCCGCCGGCGGCAAGCTCAAGGGCCTCGTGCTGGATCTGCGCGGCAACCCGGGCGGTCTGCTCGACCAGGCGATTCAGGTCTCCGACACGTTCGTGAAGGAAGGCACCATCGTCGCGACGGTGGGCCTCTCCGACAAGCTGCGCGAAGAGAAGAAGGCGCACGACGACGAGGGCGACGAGGCGTACCCGGTGGCGGTGCTGGTGAACTCCGGCTCCGCGTCCGCATCGGAGATCGTGGCCGGCGCGCTCAAGAACCTGAACCGCGCGACGATCATTGGCCGCCAGACGTTCGGCAAGGGCTCGGTGCAGGTGCTCTACGACTTCCCGGATGACTCGGCGCTGAAGCTCACCATCGCCAAATACCTGACCCCAGGCGACGTCTCGATTCAGGAGGTCGGCATCATCCCCGACATCGAGCTCATCCCGACGCGCGTCACCAAGGATCGCGTGGACGTGTTCGCGCCGCGCAAGTCCGTGGGCGAGGCGGACCTCGAGCACCACTTCTCGAATCCGTCTTCCGCTCAGGCGGCGAAGAAGCGCGAGGACGTGCTCGGCCGCGAGAAGCCGGCGGAGTCGCTCAAGTACCTGAAGGAGGACGCCAAGCAGATGGACGCGTCCGCCCGCCAGATGAAGGAAGAGGAAGGCAAGACGCCGAAGCTCTCCGCCAAGGACAAGGGCGGCAAGGGCGCGGAGAAGACGGGCAAGGGCACCGGGCACGATCCGCTGCTGGACGTGGACACCGGCGGCAACACCGAGGACCTGGATGATCAGCTCGACGCCGAGAGCCAGGACGAGGTGAAGGAGGACTTCGAGGTGCAGTTCGCGCGCGACTTCGTCCTCAAGTCTCCGTCCGTGCACCGCGACGAGGCGCTCAAGATCGGCAAGCCGTTCATTCAGGAGCGCCGCAAGGCGGAGGAAGACCGGATCGACGGCGCGATTGCCGGCCTCGGCATCGACTGGGCTCCGGGCCCCACCCCGAAGAAGGTGGACCTCGCCGCGCAGCTCAAGCCGAACGTGGGCCAGAAGGTCACCGCCGGCGACCTGATGGACATGGAGCTCACCGTGGAGAACAAGGGCGCCGAGCCCCTGTACCGGATCTCCGCCTGGACCGAGTCCGACAACGTCTACGTGGATCGCCGCGAGTTCCTCTTCGGCAAGCTGATGCCGGGCGAGAAGAAGAGCTGGTCCGTCCCGGTGCGGCTGCCCAAGGATCTCACGTCCCGCCGCGACGACATCACCGTGAAGTTCAACGACGACCAGGGCCCGCTGCCGGAGACCGTGGTGTCCGAGGTGAACTTCGTCGAGCTGCCGCGGCCGCTGTTCGGGTTCAGCTGGCAGGTCATCGACAACTGCAAGGAGTGCAACGGCGACGGCATCGTGCAGCGCGGGGAGACGGTGGACCTCGTGCTGGATGTCACCAACCGCGGCGACGGCAAGTCGCTCGAGTCCTTCGCGCAGATCAAGAACGGCGGCGACCAGAACATCTTCATCGAGAAGGGCCGCTTCAAAATCGGCACGCTCGATCCGAACGAGACGAAGCAGGCGCGGTTCAGCCTCTCCGTGAAGCCCGGCTGGAAGGGCGAGACCTTCCCGATCAAGATCGCGATCGTGGATGAGCCTCTGGAGGAGTTCTCCACCGAGAAGCTGGACATCCCGGTGCTGGACACCGGCGCCACCGTCGAGCCGAAGAAGAACGTCGTGAAGCTCTCCGACAACGTCGCGCTCTTCCCCTCCGCCACCGATGCGGGCGGGCCTATTGCGAAGGTGACTCACGCCTCCGTCTTCAATCAGGTGGGCGCCGTGGGTGACTTCGTGAAGCTCGAGGCCGGCGAGGACCGCGTGCTCTTCGCGCACACCTCCGACGTGAAGGACGCCAAGGGCCAGAAGCCCACCGGGATGAAGGACGTGCAGTTCCTGGCGCTGCGCGATCCGCCGGAGATCAGCGTCGGTGTGGACCCATCGCAGGGCGGCCTCGTCGCGGATGGAGATCACTACGCGCTCAATGGCACCGTCACCTCGAACAAGGCGCTGCTCGACATCTACGTGCTGGTGAACGACCAGAAGGTCTTCTTCAAGGCCGCCTCGGACGCTCAGGCAACCGGACCCGGCGAGCCCATCAAGGTGAAGTTCCAGACCGACGTGCCGCTCAAGGAGGGCAACAACAACATCCTGATCGTCGCTCGGGAGAGCGCGGACTTCGCCTCGCGGAAGTCGCTGGTCATCCGCAGGCGCCCCGCCGCCATCGCGCAGAAGCTGGCGAATCCCAAGTAGTTAAGCTGTCCATTTTATTGACGGTTTCAGTTGCCGCGCGTTACGGTCGCCGAAAGGCTGCTGTGACGCGCGGTTTTCTGTTTGGGCGCGCTGCGGCGGAAGGGATTACTCAGGGAATGCGGACCTTCGGCATCGCGCTCGTTCTCTTCGCCTCCACCGCGCTCGCGGATCCCCACGACTTCCGAGTGGCGGATCTCGGCAACCCGGCGACGACGCCCACCGCGAACGACGACTTTCGGATCTTCGCCCGGGAGCTGTCCGCCGCGCTGACGTCCGTGAACCTGATGCCCCCCGAGACGCTGGGGCACTCCGGCTTCTACTTCGGCGCCGAGCTCGGCGTGGTGAACCTCGAGACCTCCAAGTTCAAGTTCCCCACGGTGAAGGCGTTCAAGGGCCCCATGCTCTTGCCATCGGTGCACATCCGAAAGGGTCTGCCGTGGTCGTTCGAGCTCGGCACGCGCGTGGCGTGGATCGATCAGAGCCGGATGGCGGCGGGCACCGTGGAGATCAAGTGGGCGCTGAATGAAGGCTTCACGTTCCTGCCTGACCTCGGCATCCGAGGGTACGGAACGCGCCTCTTCAACAACCGCGACTTCGATCTCACCGCGGCGGGC